>CAJJYO010000007.1 GCA_905197385.1 uncultured Collinsella sp. | reverse complement strand
TTTCGGCAACTGCGGAGGACTGCGTGAGACCCGTCCTGCGCGAGATGGCGGAAAAATGCTACACCCACGTACCTATCCTGGAGGATGGCATCGTTCGCGGTGTGTTCAGCGAGAACACGCTGCTCTCCTACCTATACGGTGAAGAGATTGTCTGCATTGATAGCGAGACGACATTCTCTTCGCTTGCCGAGCTGCTCCCAGTGGACGCTCATGCCTCTGAATCGTTTAGGTTCGTGCCACGTACGATAACGCTCGCAGAGGTTGCAGAGATGTTCACGGTGGCGATGCGCCGTGCTGACCGCATTGGCATGGTGTTTATCGCGCATAGCGGTAAGCCCAGTGAGAAGGTTCTCGGGATTATCACTGCTTGGGATGTTGCGGCCTATCTGTAGCGGTCGCAGCATGCCTGGAAGTCCTTGCTGTTGTTGATGGGCTTGTTGGCTGGCAATCCAATTGTCGTCTTGAGAGCGTTGGCGGACGATGAAATCGCGTCGACAGTTGCGGCGGCAGCGTGCATTAGACGTTGCGCGCGGGCTCAAGCTTTGTGGTGCATGGCATAGGGAACCTATCAGGGTTAGTCTCCACCCAGCTACGCTCGAAATGGCATCTTTGATAAAATGCATGCAATCTAGATGTTAATCCTCTTTTTATTATGGGGGGTATGCCGGTGAAGGGCCTGCCCAGAAAAGGACGTGTCACGACATGACGGAAGCCGATTCGGAAACCGTAACCGCTGAGGTGTCCACATGCGCCGCGGTCAGTTTCCCGGGCTCGGGTTTCATAGAAGCTTTCGCCCATCGTTACTCGCTATCTATCCTTGAGACATTGCTATGCGACCGTACGACGGGACGTAATATCATCTGGGCGGATAACGAGTACGAAGCTCTGGGTGACGGCTACACGGGCGACGACGAGATAACCGTCGAGAAGATTACGGGACCAAACGTTCATATCATCAAACCTCGCATCGCGAAGGCTGCTGAGCAGCGGTCGCTGCGAACCAAAAGTCGCGCTGAGGTTTTCTCGCCGGCATGGTTGTGCAACCAGATGAACAACGATCTGGATGAGGCATGGTTCGGCCGTCGCGATATTTTTAACGCTGAGATCGTTGCGGACGATGGCGCCAATGCATGGACGACGACTGATGGTCCGATTGAATTTCCAAAATCAAAGGGGCGCGGTTGGCATGCCTATGTGGAGGCGCCACGGCTCGAGATCACGTGCGGCGAGGCGCCGTTCGTGTGCTCGCGCTACGACGCTGTGACGGGCGACGAGCTGCCCGTAGGTGAGCGTGTAGGCTTCCTAGACCGGAAGCTTCGCATCGTGACCGAGAAAACCAAGACATGCAAGGAATGGGTACGCCGTGCCCTCGACGCGTTGCGTGCGACGTACGGCTTTGAGTATCAGGGCGACAACCTTCTCATTGCGCGCGTCAACGTTTTTGAGACGTTTTGCGAACACCATATGAATCGTTGGGGAACGAGCCCCACTGAAGCCGAAATGGATGAAGCCGCCGAGATTGTTTCTTGGAACTTCTGGCAAATGGATGGTTTTAACGACGCCGTACCCACTGCAAAGATGGGCATTACTGTTCATTCTCCTTTGTTTGCACCGGCTGATCCGCAATCCGATATTAGCGAACGGCTAGAAAACGATTTCGTTCAGCCTGCGCTTTTCGATCTTCCTCCGATTGAGGTCGAAGAGGCTATTGAAAAAGAAGAGCAACAAGAAGAAGAGGAGCTGACTAAGCCAGTCCCTCTATGTGTTCTATACGACTGGATTGGTGACGAACCCTTTGAGTTCATTGCGTTGAAAGGCAAGGCGTGTCCCATGGAAAAGAAGTTTTATGCCGTGATTGGAAACCCACCCTATCAGGAGCAGGTCCAAGGCGATAACAAAAACTCAGCGGCTCCAATTTACCCAGCATTCATGGAGGGAGCCTATGATGTTGGCAATATTGTTGAGCTGGTGCATCCCGCACGTTTCCTGTTTAATGCCGGCGCAACACCCAAGGCATGGAACCGCAAAATGCTCGATGATCCACATTTCAAGGTTCTGGCCTACGAATCAGACAGCTCTAAAATGTTCAGCAACGTGGACATTAAAGGTGGTGTAGCCATCACTTTAAGAAACAAAGAACAGAGTTATGGCGCAATTGGTATTTTTACAGCCTATGACGAATTAAATTCAATATTAAAAAAGTGGTGCATGACGCGCATTTTAGTTCGCTTTCGCAGATAGTTATTACGAGGACGGCTTACAGACTTACCGACAAAATGCATGAAGAACATCCTGAAGCCATCAGCAGATTAAGCCAAGGGCACCCTTACGATATGTCAACGAATATATTCGATAGGCTCCCTGACATATTCTTTGACAAAAGGCCGGATGACGGATTTGAATATATTCAAATCCTAGGGCGTCAAAGCAATCAACGCATCAGCAAATACATTAGATCAGAATACGTTAATCAGCCTTGCAACTTAAAGAAGTGGAAGGTTATTGTGCCGGCTGCAAACGGGAGCGGCGCTTTGGGCGAAGCCCTCTCCACTCCCTTAATAGGGCAGCCCTTAATGGGGCATACGGAATCATTTATCAGTATTGGAAGTTTTGACACAGAGGATGAATCTGAAGCTGCAATCAAGTACGTTAAGACGAAATTTGCTCGCTGCATGCTCGGCGTACTAAAAGCTACGCAACATAATCCTCCCGAAAAATGGGCTTACGTCCCACTCCAGGACTTCACCTCTAACTCCGACATTGACTGGTCGCAATCCGTGGCCGACATCGATTGCCAACTCTACGCAAAGCACGGCCTCGATGACGAGGAGATTCAGTTCATCGAATCCCATGTGAAGGAGATGGACTAGACATGGCGAGCATCGACATCTCCCAGATCATCGAGACCACCGCTCCTGCGGTGCCGCAGATCTACGCCTACACCACGCCCGAGATCGCTCGCCATAACGGTTGGACCAAAATCGGCTACACCGAGCAAGACGTGCGCGAGCGCATCAAGCAGCAGACGCACACCGCCGATGTTCAGTGGCATCTGGAGTGGAGCGGCAACGCCACGTGGGAGCACCGCGCGGGCACCTTCCGCGACACCGACTTTCATGCCTATTTGGAAAAGCAGGGCATCGAGCGCGAGCCCAAAAAGGAATGGTTCAAGATTAGTGGCGATGAGTCACACCAGCAGTTCTACCGTTTCCGCGATACCGATGGCGTGCTGGACACACCCGGGGCGGCATCCTATACCCTGCGCGCCGAGCAAGAGCGTGCTGTTGAACAAACGGGCGCCTATGCTCGTGCCCATTGGGGTGAGGATGGTGCGCGCGGTGGCGAGTTCCTGTGGAACGCCAAACCGCGCTTCGGCAAGACGCTCACCGCGTACGACCTCTGCCGCAGCATCGGCGCGCAGAAGGTGCTCATCGTCACCAACCGCCCCGCCATCGCCAACTCCTGGTACGACGACTACGTGAAGTTCGTGGGCTTGGAGGGCGGTTACCGCTTCACCAGCGGCGTGGACGCCCTGGCTGGCAAGCCCTACTGCCTCAGCCGCGAGGAGTGCCTGCGCGCCATCCGCAACGACCCGGAAGGCCCCAAGGGGTTCATCGAGTTCGTGAGCCTTCAGGACCTCAAGGGCTCCATCCGCTTCGGCGGCGTATACCAGAAGCTCGACGAGGTGGCCGACCTCACCTGGGACGTGCTCATCATCGACGAGGCACACGAGGGCGTGGACACCTTCAAGACCGACGTGGCATTCGACCACATTAAGCGCCGCTTCACGCTGCACCTCTCCGGCACGCCCTTCAAGGCCATTGCAAACGAGAAGTTCGCCGACGACGCCATCTACAACTGGACCTATGCCGACGAGCAGCAGGCCAAGCGCGACTGGCCCGCTGACTCCGAGCAGCCGAACCCCTACGCCAACCTCCCCAAGCTCAACCTGCTCACCTACCAGATGAGCGACATCGTCGAGCAGGAGGCCCGCGGCGGCATGGAGATCGATGGCGAGCAGACCGAGTTCGCCTTCGACCTCAACGAGTTCTTCTCGACCAAGCAGAACGGCGGCTTCGTGCATGACGCCGACGTGGACAAGTTCCTCGACGCGCTCACCACGCAGGAGAAGTTCCCGTTCTCGACACCCGGGCTGCGCGACGAGCTGCGCCATACGTTCTGGATGCTCAACCGCGTCGACTCCGCCCGCGCCCTCGCCAAGAAACTGCAGGCGCACCCCGTCTTCAAGGATTACGAGGTGGTACTCGCTGCTGGCGACGGCAAGATCGACGCCGACGACGAGAACGAGAAGTCGCTCGACAAGGTGCGCCGCGCGATCAAGGACCACGACAGGACCATCACCCTTTCGGTCGGCCAGCTCACCACGGGCGTGACCGTGCCGGAGTGGACCGCCGTGCTCATGCTCTCGAACATGGCGAGCCCCGCACTGTACATGCAGGCGGCCTTCCGCAGCCAGAACCCGTGTCTGTTCGACCTGGGCGGCGGCAACTACGCGCGCAAGGAGAACGCCTACGTCTTCGACTTCGATCCCGCCCGCACACTCACCATCTTCGAGCAGTTCGCCAACGACCTGTACGGCGAGACCGCGCGCGGCGGCGGCGACGTGGAGACGCGCGAGCGCCACATCCGCCAGCTGCTGAACTTCTTCCCCGTCTATGGCGAGGACGATGAAGGCCAGATGGTCGAGCTCGATGCCGAGCAGGTGCTCAGCGTGCCGAGGCGCATCCACGCCCGCGAGGTGGTCAAGCGCGGCTTCATGAGCAACTTCCTGTTCCAGAACATCGCGAGTGTCTTCCACGCGCCGGCAGAGGTCGTGGAGATCATCCAGCGCTTCGATCCCTACGAGCAGGGCAAGGCGCAGAACGTTGAGAAGAATAAGGTCGAGATCGACGAAGGAACGGCCGATGAACTCTCCATCAACGACGAGGGCGAGGTGGAGATTCCCGACGAGCAGGTCGTAGGCAAGGCGGCGGACATCTTTGGGCCGAAGGTCTACGGCGATGTCGTCGTTGAGTTCTCGGGCCAGGTCGAAGATATCGCGAAGGCACACGCAGCCGATGACGACGACAGGGCAATGCTCGACAACCTCAAGGAGGCCTTCAAACAGAGCGTGACCGCGCCTCTGGTTCAGGCTGCCAAGGAGAGCTATGGCAGCGAGCTCAAACCGCGCCAGCAACAGCAGATCGAGCGCAAGATCCAGGCAGACGCCGACATCCAGCTCAACCGCCAGGTCGGCGACTACCAGATCCAGGCGCGCCGCATCGAGCAGTCGCGCAAGGACGAGCTCAAGGCGGCGACAAGCGAGGCCGAGCGCGCCGAGGTGAACCAACGGCATGACGAGCAGAAGGCCGAGGCGTTCCAGGCGCTCAACCAGAAGCTCGAGGACTCCCGCGAGGAGCTCGTGCAGAGCGCCGGCGAGACCGTGGTGCGCGAGGTGGAGACAACGAAGAAGGAGGAAGAGAAGCAGGGCATCGAGGACAAGGTGCGTGCCCACCTGCGCGGCTTCTCGCGCACCATCCCGTCGTTCCTCATGGCATACGGTGAGGAGGGCACGACGCTTGCGAACTTCGACACGGTGATCCCCGCCGACGTCTTCCAGGACGTCACGAGCATCACCGTGGATGAGTTCCGCTTCCTGCGCGACGGCGGCGACTACACCGATGGCGAGACCGGCGAGGTAAAGCGCTTCGTCGGGCACCTCTTCGACGAGGTCGTGTTCAACGACTCCGTGAGCGAGTTCATCAACCTGCGCGAGCGCCTGGCCAACTACTTTGACGGGTCCCAGACGGAGGATATCTTCGACTACGTGCCACCCCAGAAGACCAATCAGATCTTCACGCCGCGCCGCGTCGTGGTTCAGATGGTGGACCTCTTCGAGAAGGAGAACCCGGGCTGCTTCGACGACCCGAGCCATACCTTCGCCGACCTATACATGAAGTCGGGCCTCTACATCACCGAAATCATCAAGCGCCTGTACCGAAGTAAGGGCATGAAGACCGCCTTCCCGGATGACCGCGAGCGTTTGGACCATATCCTGGAGCACCAGGTGTTCGGCATCGCGCCCACCAAGATCATCTACGAGATCGCCACGCACTTCATCTTGGGCTTCCATGATGAGGTGGGCCAGGGATGCGTCTCGAACTTCGAGCTCGCGGACTCCGCGGAGCTTGCCAAGGAGGGTACGCTGGACGCCTACGTCGAGCGCGTCTTCGGGCCTAAGATGGGCGAGGCATAGGCGCGTGGCGGACGTAGTCGACAGCCAACAGGATGGGCGTGCAGAGGCTGCGCGAGCGGCGGTGAGTGCGGCACGGCGTGAGGATACCGAGCTGTGCGCCCGTCTAGTCTTTCGCGTCTCGCGCAATGAGCTGAGGCGCGCGGGGATCACCACGCCCGCCGTGCTCTATGACGAGCTGAAGCAAGTCTTTTGGAATGCCGACGAAGGCGTCACTCTGGGGGACCACCTTTCTGTCGGATTCGGCGTGGTCGATCGCCGTCGCCAGGTGCGCGCCTTTGCCGAGCGTCATGCGGTCGAACCCAAAAACGTTCTGGCGAAGGCCTACGAGCGCGAATATGGCTTTAGCGCCGGTGTCGCCGCGATATGGCTCGACCTGTTCGCCGAGCCTGCGGACGTGAGCGTCTCGGAGTGGCTTGGTGTCAAGTCTATTGAGCACCCGGCGGACGTGCCGGTCTCTTGCTCGGAGGTGCCTGGGAGGGACAACGTCGAATGCAAGGCGCTTACCCTTGAGGACTTCCTCGCTCGGGAGCTTGCCGACCAGATTTGTGACGTGGGTCTTGTTCGCCGACGTTTTGCTTTTGAGTTTCCCGGCGAGCAGCCCGAGACGCTCGATCGCGGTATCGATGCCGCGGGCTACTACGAGGACCATGGCCTGCTTTTCCAAGAAGGGGACGCCCCGAACGGCCACTTCACGCGGCTATTGGCGGCGCATCCGTCCTTTGCGAAAGGCGAAACCGGGTTTGAGAATGCCGTGTGGCAACATCCTGCCTTCCGTTACGTGCTGCGCCAGGCGCTTTCGGACCATCGCGTGCTTGCCTACGAAGACGACAGCTACATTTCGTTCACGCGGCTGCACGACGTGTTGGGCCTGCGTATGGCCGACGTTGAGTCGTATGCGTCCACGGTTTGTATTGATGCGCGCGAGGGAGAGCCCTTCACCATAGCGAGCTTGCGTGCGAGTGGCGCGACTGTGCACCCGTTGTACGGGTTGGATATGCCCGATGACTTTTACGAAGGGCTGCTCGACGTGGCTGGGCTATTTCGGAGCTGCACGCTTGCTGGCATTAAAGTGTTTGTTGTCGGCGGCGAGGGACGCTTCTCTGCCGCCGACCTTATTGAGTGGGTTGTTGCACGCCATGAGGGAATCGAACGTGACGATTTGCCGCGTCTGCTTGCGAGCGACTTTGGCATAGCCTGTCCGGCGCCGCTCCTGACGACGACCGTTCATAATTCCGATGTCTACTACGATGACATTGGAGACGCATACTATTCATCCATGGAAGCATGGAAAAGGGAGGCACGCAATGAGCTTGCTTGAGGAAGGAATCGCAACCGGCAACGTTCTGCCGACGGGACGCAAAGAAAAGCACTCCATCGACAACGTGACGCGCGACTTCGACATCTACCGCATCAAGTGCGACCTGCTGTTCTACAACGACCAGAACGACCGCATCGCAACGTGGGTAAGCGAGTACAACGCCGCGCAGGATGCGGATCTGCTTGCGCTTGGTCGCGAAGAGTATAACGGGGCCATCGAGGGCTTTATCGTCGAGAGCAACCCCGGGGCGCTTAAGAAGACCGAGAAGAGCATTGCGCTCCGCGGTCAGCTGAGGCCGGGCATCGTGCTTAACGACGGCCGCGTCATTGACGGCAACCGCCGCCTGACGTGCATTCGTCGCCTTGCGCGCCAAAACAACGAGGCCGGCTGGTTCGAGGCAGCCGTCATCGACGATGCCACCGGCAGCGACCCCAAGCGCATCAAGCTGCTGGAGCTCGCCATTCAAATTGGCGAGGAGGAAAAGGTCGCCTATGATCCCGTCGATCGTCTTGTCGGCGTGTACCGCGACGTGGTTAAGAACCACCTGATCACTCCGGCCGAGTACGGAACCGCGACGGGCATGACCGAAGCCGAGGTCAAGAAGCTCGTCGACCGCGCCCAGTTCATGGAGGAGTTTCTCGAGTTCTGCCAAGCTCCCGAGCAATACCATCTCGCCCGCGCCCTTAAGGTCGACGGCCCCTTGGGCGAATTCGGCCGTGTCCTGAAGAAGTATGGCAACAAGCGCGACCAGCAATTTGTTAAGCGCGCGATGTTCTCGAATATGGTCGTGCAGCCCGAGGGCGATATTACTCGCTATGTCAGAGACTTTGGAAACGTGGCGGGCACCCCTGCCGAGGCGGATTTTAAGGCCGCCGAGCAGCAGGCGATGTCTGAGTTGCTCGAGAAGATGGGGCCCGGTCCCCTTACTCGCGAAAAGGTGAGTGAGCTTCGCGCGGACCGAGATCTGGTCGATAGCTTCTCGCGTGCGGGCGATAGGGCTCGAGAGGTTGTGCGCCGCTCCAAGCTTATGGATACTCCGGCTAAGAAGTCTGCCGAGTGCCTCTCCGATCTTAATAAGATCCTTCCCGAGATGCTCGACGTACTGAATGCAATCGAACTTTCGAAAGTGCGCGTTAACCTTGTTGCCGTGAGGAATAAGGCCGATGAGCTGATCGGTGAAATCGATGACCGCTCCTAGGATTATCGTCGGCTACGACGATGCCCGTCCAGGCATGTTCTTGCGTATCGAGGGGCAGAGCGTTGCGGATTTCATGGCTTCGACGGTGTGGCGCGCCTGGCTTTACTATCCCGCAAGCGCTGTGGTGGGTACCGAGGGCGACTGCATTTTGCTCGATGGCGCCATGGGCTTGCGCGAGTGCCAGGAGATGCTCGAGGCGGTGCAGGAGGCCACTGAGCATGGCGTTGAGGTTGCGGTTGACCGGAGCTTCGAGGCGTATGCAAGCGCTACGGAGACGTACATCCGAGAGCGCTCGGAAGTGGGTCTTGCCATTAAGGCCCAGACTGCTCAGGGCATAGCCGACGACCCCCAGCTGGGGCCGCGTTTCCGGGAGTTCCGCGACATAGTGAACGCCTCGATGGTGCGTCCCTTGCGCGACCGGCAGATGCTCGATGCGTTCTTTATGGCCGCCGTCGGCCGCGCCGCCGATTTCTCGGTGCCTGGTGCGGGCAAGACCGCAACCGTGCTCGGCGTATTTGCATATTTAAGGCATTTGGGGCTTGCAAAGCGCATCGTGGTCGTCTGTCCAAAAAACGGCTTTGAAGCATGGGAAAAGGAGTGGGTGGCATCCTTTGGAGACAAACTGCCCCTGCGCTGTTTTTCGCTGGGAGACCCGCATATAGCAGCAATGTCGACTGAGCGGCGCAGAAATGCGCTTTCGCTGGACAGCGGTTCGTGCAATCTGTTTACGTTCAACTACGAAGCCCTTGCTGGCTATGTGAGGGAGCTGCACCCCATCGTTTCCAACCAAACGCTCGTTGTATTTGATGAGGTTCATCGCATCAAGGCGATCAAGGGTAGGCGCGCGACCTCGGCACTTGAGGCAAATGAGGGCGCGAAGTACGTGATTGCACTTACGGGCACACCCATACCTAATACCTACCAGGATATTTACAACCTGCTGCACATTCTCTATCCCGAGGACTACGACACCTTTTTTGGCTATGAGCCGGGTGAACTTAAGTCTCCCGGGGCGGATGAGATTGAGCAGCTAAACAAAAGCCTTGCGCCTTTCTTCTGCCGCACAAATAAGAACGAGCTTGGTGTTCCTGCGCCCGAGCCCGACGAAATCGTGGAAGTCGAAGCGACTGCTGACGAAAACTCGCTTCTGCATATCTTGTCCAGTGCATGTTCTAGCCCATTTTCGCGTATCATCCGTACGCTGCAGCTTGAGAGCGACCCTGCCATGCTCGAGCAGGCTATCGATCAAGAAGATTTGGAGTATGTGCTCGATCAGGTTGGGGGGAGTTCTCCGATATCGACTATGTTGACTTCTCGCAAACATTTTACGAGTCCATTGATCGAGCTCGGCCGACTTCAAAGCTCTTGGCGTGCGAGCAGCTAATTGAACGTATTGTTGCTCAGGGCCGCCCTGTTGTGGTGTGGTGCCTGTTTGTGCGCAGCATTAGCAATTTGCGGCGCGGACTTGCCGAAAAGGGAGTCGACGCTCGGGCGATTTACGGCGGAACGCCACAAGAGGATCGACGCGCGATATTGGACGACTTCCGCGCCGGACGCTTTACGGTGCTGGTGACCAATCCACAGACGCTTGCCGAGTCTGTCTCCCTGCATTCGGTGTGCCATGACGCCGTGTACTTTGAGTACAGCTATAACCTCGTACATCTCTTGCAGTCTAAGGACCGCATTCATCGTCTTGGACTCCCCGATGATCAGAAGACCCGCTACTACTTTATGCGCACGATCTTTGAAAGCGATGGCATACCCTTTTCCTTGGATAAGGTGATTTACGAGCGCCTAAAGGAGAAAGAGAAGATAATGCTCGACGCCATCGACGGTGGCTACCTTGAGGACGGTTATTTAGACGAGGATGATCTTCGCATTATTTTTGAGCGGTTGTTGGGAGACGAGGCGGCTAGGCTTGACTATCGGTAGCGTTCTTGCGTCGGAAGGCTAAGGTTGCTACCGACAACGTTGTGCCAAGAAACACCTTGGGACAATCTTTTTCTTTGGCGAGCCTTGATTTATAGTCGGGCGGCAAGCCCATCTTTAGCGTCCGCCGCCCGTCGAAGACTCATTTAAGGTCATAAGAACAAGAAGAGGGAGCAATCGCAAATGAAAGCAACCGAGGCAAATCTACTCGACCTTATGGGCGTGGCGAAGATGCAGTTCGTCATTCCCGTGTACCAGCGAGTTTACTCGTGGAGTGTAAAAGAGTGCGAAGTGCTTTGGGACGACGTCATGCGAGCGGGCCGTGATGACGTATCGCACTTCGTGGGGTCAATGCTTTATATCCCCGAGTCCGAGAGCTCTGCCACGAGTATTTCGCGCGTGCTTCTGATTGACGGACAGCAGCGCATGACGACGTTTTCGTTGATGATCGCTGCCTTGGCTGACTATCTGGAGGGTAATCCCGACAAGGCCGGCTTCCTTGGCGATCTCAAGATCTCGGCGTTGAGGAAAAATTACCTCTTTAACGATGACGACTACAACGGGCTGGCGCGCTACAAGCTGGTGCTTTCGCAGGACGATAAAGAGACGCTGTTCTCCATCGTGTCTGGGTCTCCCGTGCCAGATGAAAAATCGGATCGGATTGTCGAGAACCATGCGTTCTTCCGCGAGAAGATGCGTGGTAAATCATTTGACCCGGCAAGGCTTTGGGCGGGGCTAAACCGTGTGCAGGTCATCGACACTAAGCTCACCGCTGGCGTTGATAACGCCCAGCTCATATTTGAGTCCATGAACTCCAAGGGCAAGCCGCTCACGCCTATTGACCTCATTCGTAACTACGTTCTTATGTCGCTTCCCAACGACGAGCAGACCAAGCTTTACGAGGGCTACTGGCATCCGCTCGAGTGTTTGTTCGGAAAAGGCGGCGAAGAAGAGTTCAATGCGTTTATCTGGTACTGGCTGTGGCTCAAGGTTCCCAATAGGATGCCGAAGGAAAACGAGGCCTACCACGAGTTCAAACGCTATTTCGCTGACGACTACGATGGGGATACCGAGGGCCTGTTGAAAGAGCTCCGCGAATATGCGCAAAGATATGCCAGGTTGTTCCTTGGCAAGGAGAAAGACGAGGGCCTGCGTCGAGTGTTCGGCAGGATTGCCTGTCTTTATGTGAAATCGGTCAGGCCTTTGCTGATGCTGCTTTACTCGGTTTATGAAGGAGGCAGGATTGACCGCAATGCGTTCCTACGCATCTGCGAGACTATCGAGTCGTTCCTGTTCAGGCGGGCGGTTTGCGGCAGGCTTACCACGGGCCTAAATAATTTCTTTGCCGGCATGTATCGCAATCTCGAGCAGCAGGATGATATAGAGGAGTACGTTACGGCGATGCTCCTTATCCACAGCAGCGGTATGACCGCGTACTTCCCGACTGACGAGCATTTTGTCGAGGAGTTTAAGACGCGTGACTGTTACAATCGCTTCTCTAAAAAGCGTTATTACCTGGAGCGCATGGAGAACTGGCACCACCCGAAGGAGCCCATCTCGGCTGACAATTACCAAATCGAGCATGTCATGCCCCAGACGATCGATGATGTGCACGGCTGGAAGGAATCGCTTGGCGAGAACTGGGAAGACACCCACGACAGGCTGTGCAACAACTTGGGAAATCTTACACTGACGGGCTACAACCAGGAGTACTCAAACCGGTCGTTCTCGGACAAGCTCAATCTTCCGAACGTGGGACTTAAGTGCAGCCCGCTCTACCTAAACAAGTCGATCGCCTCGCATGAAAAATGGGGCGAGGAAGAGATTAGGCAGCGCGCGGACGAGCTGGCGAAAGAGGCGTGCGAGATATGGAAATACCCCGACCTTCCGGCAGACGTCGTCGACAAGTACCGTCCTTCTCGCGGGGAGTCTGACGAGGCGCCTATTTGGACCTTGCAAGAGAACCATCCAACCTTTGCCGAGGGTGGACTCAACCAGAAGCTTTTCGATGAGGTGTGCGAGTCCGTTCTGAGTGGTAGTCCTTCGTGGGAGTCCTACATAGCCAAGTACTATGTAGGCTTCAGATCGGGCAAGCGAAAACTGCATGCCGTGCTAGAAGGCAGGACCAGCAACGGTGGTTGGATTGCCGTCGGTCTGGCAAAGAGTGTGGATGATCTAACGGATCCAGAGGACATATGCCAGGACAAACGCACGCAGGGTGGATTTGGCCCGGGCCTACCAACCTATGTTGCCCTTCGGAATGCCGATGACATTCCCGCGGTACTCGATCTTATAAAGCAGTGCTAGGCAAGGGCCGGGAATCTAATTCTCGGCCCTTGCCATCTCGGAATTGCCGATGGCTTATCTGCCCACCTACACCCTCGCAATCCCGCGCGCGGCACTCAGCAGCTCGTACTCCCTTTGACTCCACTGGCGCAGCTCGGCAGCCTCGACGGCGTCGTGGCACAGATCCAAAAACACCTCGGCGCCCTCGCAGAAGCACTCGCGGGCAAAGGCGCCGGATCCGTCCGCAACGCACACGCTGTCGGCGAAGAGCATCCATCTGGACGGCTCACGAGGGTCATCTCCGAGCAGCTTGATCTGCAGCACGTGCGGGTCGCCGGCGGCGCAGAGCTCTTCCTCGAGCACCTGCACGGTAAAGCGCATCTGGTGGGAGAGGCTGTTCTTGACCATGGCCGAGGCATAGCCGCTCGGCTCGTCCAGAAGATGCATTCGTTTTGGCTTGGCTGCCAGGTTGTGGAAGTTGCGCTCACTGCGCACGGAGAAATTGTCCATACGGACTCCTTTCATCGATGTTGGCAGGGCCACCGTGCCTCTTGGCCGGTTGGCGTCGGGATCGTGGAGCCAACTCTCTACCCCGACTCTGGATAAAACGCGCCCGCTCCCTGCGGGCAAGAGGAAGTCTATCAACGTGTACGGACAGAAATCAAGCGCCGCCTGCGAAATGACGCGTGAACGGCGTTGGTTCCCAAGTGATTATTCGGCTTTCATCCGGAAAAGTGTTGAAATAGGCACCTTAAAACTTCGGAAAAGTGTCAAATACAATAGGCAAATTATCCGGAAAAGTGTAGCTGGATGACAAAACAGCACTTAGAAGCCGGTGCTGGATGCGGGATCCTGCGGCCGCCTTCAGCTCTCGCTACTCGTCGTCTCCGTCGTTGGGGTCGCCCTTGAGGGTGTTGATGTCCAGGTACTGGTTATCGTCCTCTTTTTGCTGGGTCTCCGACTCCGCTTGGGTGGGGCCGCGGAACAGCTGAAATCCCTCAAACGCAATGACGCCGAGCAGGGCAATGACAATGGCGATAAAGGCAACCTTGACTGCCTGCGGAAATTCCGAGAAACGCAGTGCCTTTTCCTCGGCGTAATAATCGGCGAAGCGCTCTTCGCCCGTGCTTTTGGTATACGCCGGCGCGGACGCGGCCTCCGTGTCATATTCCGGTGCAGGCGTGGCAGCGTACGGATCGTTGAGATAATCGCTCGATGCGGTGCCATAATCCTCGGTCTCGATGCGACCGGTGCCAGCATGGCCATCGGAATAATCGGAATATGCTGCACCGCCCTCATTGTCCGTGGCGCTCGTGTTGGCGGCAAAAAGCGGGTTAACTGGAACGTCGAGCGCCGGCATGCCGGTAGAGGTCTCATCCAGATCGGCTGCAGCCCAGGAATCGTAGGCAACCTGATGGGCAACGGGCTCATCGAGCCTTGCGACCGGAGGCTTGCGTGCCGCAGGAACAGGCAACTGCTGGGCGCTGTACACAACGGTGCTGTCGGCCGATTTGCCCTGCGTCGCTGCAGCGAGAAATGCCGCCGTCTCGGACGGGTCGCTTGCGGGGCGGGGAGCGGGTGTGGGCGCCGAAGTGGGTGCGGGCGTAGGCGCGGGCGTCGAAACAGGCGACTGCGCAGGAGTCGGCGCAGATGCGGTCTTAGGCGCAAGTGCGGGATTGGGGCTTGACGGGCGAGCGCCGCCGCCCATGAGTTCGTCGGCGGTCCACGGGCGATCATCCATCACGTCGTCAAGGCTCAGCGAAAACAGGTCGTCTTCACTCTCATCGAACATGTGGTGCACATGTCCACCAATTGCCGGAATCAATCCGCGACCGGTGCATGATGCCTTGCTCAACGCCATTCTGTTCCATCCTTTCGAAATACTAATGACATCGATTATATGGAACTTCCCAAGCGGCTCGGTCTTGGATTCGTGCTTTCCAGAACTCGCGCCCAAAAGGGGAGGGGCAATCCAGGCGAGTGCCTACTTGTCGCCGGCTGCCGCCTTGGCCTCATTGAGGTAGCTATAGAAGCTGTACTTTGAGATGCCAAAGAACTCGCAGGCGCGCTCGCTCGACTTGGAAATGAGGAAGGCGCCGCGACGGTCGAGGTAGCCAATGGCACGAATGCGCTCGTCTTTGGTCATGAGCGCCGCGGGCTTGCCCACAAACTGCTCGCACTCGTGCAGCAGGTCCTCGAGCAGGTCGCCGATGTTCTTGGTAATGGGCTCTGGCTCGGTATAGCCCGTGCCGCCGGTGCCGGTAAAGGCATCGAGCGAGCGCTCAAAAGCCTTCATGAGCGTAATGTCAAAATTGATGCCCAAAATGCCGACGGGCTTGCCCTCGTCGTTGCGGATAAAGATCGTCGACGATTTGAGCAGCTTACCGTCGGTGGTTTTAGTGAGGTACGGCTCGCGGTCGTGTACATCGGTGGCGCCCTCGTGCATGGACTCAAACACGATATGGCTGGGGCCGTCACCCAGTTTGCGCCCGCTGACGTGGCCGTTTTCGATCACTACGATGGAGTGGTCCACGTCCTCGGTCTCCAGATCGTGGACGACGACTTCGCAGTTGGGGCCAAATTGGAGCGCCAGACCGTGTGCGAGGCGCTTGTAAAACTCAATCTGTGCGGGGGTCATGGGTACCTTCCTAAAAATTAGTTTGGGCTCACTGTGCCATAAACCACACATGACCGCAAACAAATCCACCAACAAGGCAATTCATGACCGTTCGGCGGCGAAAAAGTACCGATTACGGCAACAAACAATTCGTTAGATATACCAATCAAAAAGTGTGATAGAACATTACTAACAAACATTTTGTTTGGCATCCACATAAAAGTTCAGTCGTGTGAATGGGATCGGGCTGAAACGCGTATGCGGGGGCCGGCAAGAGAGGACTTAAGGAGTTCACCGTATGGCCGATAAGATCCAGTGGGCGGGCAACACGATGCCCAAGAGCGATGACAAGCACTTGGGAATCATGAGCCTCGACCACGTGAAGAAGGCCCGTGCCTTCCACCAGTCGTTCCCTCAATATACCGTTACTCCGCTTGCCCGCCTGGACGGTCAGGCTGCGCGCCTGGGCCTGTCCAACCTGTGCGTTAAGGACGAGAGCTATCGCTTTGGCCTCAACGCCTTCAAGGTCCTGGGCGGTTCGTTTGCCATGGCCAATTATATTGCCGACGAGACCGGCAAGGACGTTGCCGAGTGCACCTTCGATTACCTGACCTCCGATCAGCTTGCCAAGGACTTTGGCCAGGCCACCTTCTTTACCGCCACCGACGGCAACCATGGCCGCGGCGTGGCATGGGCTGCCAACAAGCTGGGCCAGAAGGCCGTCGTGCACATGCCCAAGGGTTCCACCAAGCCCCGCTTTGATAACATCGCCGCCGAGGGCGCCACGGTGACCATCGAAGAAGTCAACTACGACGAGTGCGTGCGCATGGCCGCCGCCGAGGCCGACGCCTGCGAGCGCGGCGTCATCGTTCAGGACACCGCCTGGGAGGGCTACGAGAAGATCCCGTCTTGGATCATGGAGGGCTACGGCACCATGGCTTCCGAGGCTGCCGAGCAGCTGCGCGAGATGGCCATCAACCGCCCGACGCACGTCTTTGTCCAGGCTGGCGTAGGCTCGCTGGCTGGCGCCGTGGTGGGCTACTTCACCAACCTGTATCCCGATAACCCGCCCACCTTCGTCGTGGTCGAGTGCGCGCCTGCCGCCTGCCTGTACAAGGGCGCTGCCGCCGGCGACGGCGACCCGCGCATCGTGGACGGCGACATGCCCTCCATCATGGCCGGCCTGTGCTGCGGCGAGCCCAACATTCTGGGCTGGGATATCCTGCGCAACCACGCCACCGCTTTTGTGTCCTGCCCCGACTGGGTCACCGCTCGCGGCATGCGCACCCTGGGCGCTCCCGAGAAGGGCGACCCGCGCGTCATCTCCGGCGAGTCCGGCGCAGTGACCACCGGCCTGGTCGAGACCCTCATGCTCGATCCCGAGTACGCTGAGCTCAAGGAGCTCATCGGCCTGGACAAGACGAGCTCCGTGCTCTGCTTCTCCACCGAGGGCGACACCGATCCCGACCAGTATCGCCGCATTGTTTGGGAAGGCGAATATCCCACTTGCTAATCGTTGGGGCGGAGTAAATAGGTATCGCTCCGCCACCTCACAGGTAGATTCCTTCGTTTGAAAGGTTATGAACAATGGCTAAAGAACTCGATTTCGACGCTATCAAGGCTGCTGCTGAGTCCCACCGTGCTGATATGACGCGTTTTCTTCGCGCAATGATTAGCCATCCCTCTGAGTCCTGCGAGGAGGGTGAGGTTGTTGCCTGCATCAAGGCCGAGATGGAGAGCCTTGGCTATGACGAGGTCAAGGTCGACGGCCTGGGCAACGTCATGGGCTTTATGGGCGAGGGCGACAAGATCATCGCCATCGACTCCCACATCGACACCGTCGGCATCGGCAAC
>CAJJYO010000006.1 GCA_905197385.1 uncultured Collinsella sp. | reverse complement strand
TTCGGTCTTAAATGTTACAGATCGAGACAAACAGAACGCCCGAGCAGAAATATCTAAATCTGTAACACGTAGCCCACTTTCGACCGTCTACCTGTTACAGATCAAGACAATAAGATAGTCGAATCCGAACTTTCCAAGCAGTTATGAAGCACGGTTTCTAGTTTTCAGTATCACGAACATACTTTCGGTATCATTTAATGATATTATGATATCGAAAGTATGTTCGTGATACCGAAAGGAGCCGCATGCGCCAGTTCGATTACACCACAGTCCCAGCGGAACTCGAAGCAACTCCAATCACCAACCTCCTCCTCTCGATACGCGAGCATAAAGGCCGTCAGCTTGCTCTGAGTCAAGTCAAACCCGAGCTTCTATCGTCCCTAATGGAGGAGGCTAAGATCCAAAGCACCCGATCCTCCAACGGACTTGAAGGAATTTTTACCACCCAAAAAAGACTCAAAGCGATCATGGCGTATTCCGCCAAGCCAAGCTCCCGCGCAGAGGAAGAAATCGCTGGATACCGAGATGTGCTGTCGCTTATTCACGAGCAACACGATTCCATTCCCGTAACGCCATCGGTCATTCTGCAGTTGCATCGTGACCTCATGGCGCACACGGCAATCTCGTATGGAGGCCATTGGAAAGATAGCGATAACGAAATCGTCTCCATTGACGATCAAGGTAATCGATTTGTGCGCTTTAGGCCCCCTTCGGCTCTAGCAACTCCGGGACTTATTAAAGAAGCCTGCCAGTCCCTCAACGATGCTTTATCTCGCCAAGTTTGCGATCCCCTCCTTATATCGCTCCGCTTTATCTTCGATTTTGTTAGCATTCATCCCTTCAACGATGGCAATGGCAGGATGAGCCGGCTCCTTACAACGCTGCTGCTCGAAAAGACTGGATACGACGTTGCGCGTTACATCAGCATCGAACGACTTATTGAAGACAACAAAGCGCTTTACTACAACGCCCTCGCTGCAAGCTCCACTGGATGGAATGAAAATCAAAACACCGAAGTACCCTTTATCCGTTTCATGCTCGGAACAACCCTGGCCGCCTACCGACAGCTCGAGCAGCGTACCTTAATTGAATCAAGCACTCGTCCCATGTCAAAGCAAGCGCGCATCGCTGTTCTATTTCAACAGAGACCCGGCGTCATTAAGAAATCCGACATCCGGTCCAACTGCCCCGATATCAGCGAGGTAACCGTTAAACGAACCCTCGGTCAGCTTGTTAGTTGCAGCGCAATCGAAAAAACAGGAGCGGGTCGTTCGACGGGCTACATACTCAAAGACGTCCATGCTCTAGAACTATTCTTGCAATCCACAATACCCGATGGCGAGGCTGCAATAACAAAAGAGGCTCCAAAGGATAAGCTCCTTGAACGTGTAAACCACGCCGAGGATGAAAGCAGAGAGGGGCTCTATGAAGACTACGATTCATTCTCAAGGGACATAAGGACGAAATACGGAGTCTAGTCATATCCCAGAATAGCCTCATCCTTGTTGCCCAAAGTTATTTACGCGTCATTGTGAAGCGATAACCCCTGCGCCGGCAGAGGGCAGAAGTATCGTCTGCAGCGTTAGCTAGCAGATGACCTGCGTGTGCTCCTCGATGGCGGCGCGATCCTCGGCGGCGATGCCCGGCTCGCACACCACGGCGTCCAAATTGTCCAGACGACAGAAGGTGTAGAAGTCGCGCTTGCCGATCTTGCTGGAGTCGGCGATCAGATAGCGCGAGTCGGCCTTGCTAAAGGCGAGCTGCTGGATGCGGCCCTCTTCCATGTTAGACGTAGACACGTCGCCGTCCAGAATGCCGTTTGCGCCGATAAAGGCTGCGTCGATCCCCAGTGCGCGCAAGGTGTCCTCGGCCGTGGGGCCCACAAAGGCGGCAGTGCGGCGACGGTACATACCGCCCACGAGGCACAGGTCGCAGTCTTCGCGCGCCTCGAGCAGGTTAAACACCGAAAGCGAATTAGTCACGATGCGCAGGCGGCACGCCGGCAGCATCGAGGCCATCTGCTCAACCGTGGTACCCGTGCCCAAAAAGATGGTCGAGCCTTCCTCGATAAGCTCCACAGCACGGCGCGCAATCTGCAGCTTTTCCTCGGCATGCTTGGTGCGCTTTTCGCTGTGTGAGTACTCATGGCGCAGCATAGCGTGGGGACGGCCCTGTGCACTGCGGGCTCCGCCGTGCACGCGCTCGATCTCGCCCAGGCTCGCAAGCTCCTCAAGGTCGCGACGGATCGTCATGTCCGAGACACCTAACGCATCCGAAATCTCCTTGACCGAGACCGTGCCCTGCTCCTCGAGCAGCTGACGAACCTTATCCTGTCGCTCCGCTTTAATCACGATGAGTCCTCGCTGTTCCACGCTCGCGTCAATTCAAACAATAACGAACAAATTGTATCAGACTCGCGCGCGTCAGAAATGAACGCCCGCACAGCTCCAATCATCACTTTTTTGAGAAAAATACCCCCTGCTTTAGTGGGGTGTAGTGATAATCTCGCCTGTTCGCGCTAAAGTTTGTCGGAAATACCTCGATGTTAGGAACCAAATGATCACTTCCGAGCTTTTCGGCACCGCGCCGTGCGGTACCCCCGTTCATCGCTACACCCTCAACGGGCCCGAGATCTGCGTTCGCATTATGGACTATGGCGCCACCGTACTGGGCATTGATGTGCCCGACATTCCCGGCAACGTGCGCGATGTGGTGCTGGGCTTCGATAAGCTCGAAGATTACTTTGACAACCCCGCCTGCTTTGGCGCGACCATCGGCCCCGTGGCCAACCGCACTGCGGGTGCCACGATCACCATCGCCGGCACGGACTGGCATATGCCCGCCAACGAGGGCGTCAACAACCTGCACAGCGATCTTGAGCACGGCCTGCATAAGCGCGTGTGGGACGTTGAGCTCGACGAGGTCCACAATGCCGTGCGCATGACCACCTCGCTTGGGGACGGCGAGCTTGGTCTTCCCGGCAACCGCACCTTTACGGCCGTGTTTACTGTGACGCGCACCGGCCACTTCCGTATCGAATACGGCTGCGAGAGCGACCGCGCCACCTACGTGTCCATGACCAACCACACGTACTTTAACCTTGCCGGCCATAACGCCGGCATGGACTGCGAGCACTTCTTTGTTGCCAACGCTGCCCACTACCTGCCCATCAACGAGCAGAACATCCCCACCGGCGAGATCGCTCCGGTCGAGGGCACGCCGTTTGACTTCCGTGAGCTGCGCCCCGTCGCGCCCGGCATGGAAGCCGACGACCCGCAGATCAAGCAGGCCCGTGGCTACGATCACTGTCTGTGCATCGATGGCTATCAGTACGGCCGTAATCTGCGCCGCGCGATGCACGTCGAGGAGATGTGGACCGGTCGTGAGCTGGACTACTACACTACCGCTCCGGGCGTGCAGCTCTACACCGGCAACTGGCTGGGCGACGAACATGCCAAAGACGATGCCAACTATGGCTGGGGCGCCGGCTTTGCCCTCGAAGCAGAGATGTACCCCGACACGCCGCACCAGCCGTTGTTCCCGCAGGGCATTGTGGGCCCGGGTCACCCCTACAGCAATGTGATCGAATACCACTTTATGAGGCACTAAGCCCATAACGCAACATATCGCACAGCAGCGCCCGCCGGCACCGCCGCCGACGGGCGCTGTTTCATGCATAACTCCTTCTTTTCGATGCCACCGAATTGGTGACATAACAAAACTATGCCGAATTACTACGATGAACCCACAATGTCCGACCACGCGCTGGTTTATATAAAATTAGCAACTCGTCTACCTGCAGTTATATTCTCTGCAAATTTGGCATGCTCGGCGATAAGCAATTCATTGTAGTAAACCGGCATAGTTTTGGCGGACAGCGCCACACAGACCCCCTACGACGGCAAAATGATTTCTCTTCCTCCGTCCCCAAGGGATCAGTTGAACAGATTGCCGATGGGGTCGGGATTGGAGCTGGGGAGGTAGCGGATTTCTAGTTCTATGCCGAGCTTTTGTAGCTCTTTGAAGGCGGCGACATCTGCGTCGCCTACGGCGACTGCGGGCGTTGCGGAGCGTCTGCCTTCCCCTGCCTGCATATGGCCAATGCTAATCTTGGTGATCGGCACACCACCCTTAACCAGCGCGAGCGCATCGGCGGGTGAGGCCACCATGATCAGAATCAACTGACGCGGCGTTGCGGTATGAATGATGTCGACGGTCCTTTGCACCGAGAAAAACCGCGTCCAAACGCCTTCTGGCGCCGCCACCCTCATGGGTGCCCATTGGCGCGAATCCGCCGCAATCTCGTCGTTGACGATTAGGACAAGGTTGGAACCCACAACCTCGTTCCACAGTTCAACGTCTTGCCCGTAAATAAACCGGTCATCGATACGTGTAAGAAGGATCCTGGGTTGAGCCATGGCAGCCCCATTCTGTTTGAGACCCGTAAGAGCAAGATATCGCGTCTCCAATATTAGTGCATTTAAAGTGAGAAAAGCCGTCAGAACCCTTGCGCGGATGTGCGATGTCCCGTATCATAGACAGCCGTTGACGCCTCAGTTGCGTCGCCACATGGCCGCCAGCGTAGCTCAGTTGGTAGAGCACCGCTCTCGTAAAGCGGGGGTCACCGGTTCGAGCCCGGTCGCTGGCTCCATTGTTCAAGATAGCCGCCTTCGGGCGGCTTTTTTGTTACCGATTTCAGGCGCACATCCGCCAGCCCAAGCACAACGCCGCTGGTAACTCCCCTACTCAACAACAAGCCCCGCCAACCTCAATCCCCAAAGGAATCGCGATCAGCGGGGCTCAAACGCGCTCCCCAAGGGGAACCACGCTAGCTCACGAGCAGTTCGTTACTCTTCCCAGTAAGCATCTGCAAGCAGCTTAAAGCAGATCTTCTTGACCGGCTGCGCGCCATCGCCCGGGAACTCGAGCGTGGGCATATGAGGCTCGCCGGCAACAAACAGCGCAAACTTATCGTCAGCAAGATCGCCGGCGATCGAAGCGTCGGAATCGACCAGATCGTAGTCGTCCTTCTCGTCAAACTCCTGGACCAGTGTCAGGCTACCCGTAGCGACCTTAAAGGCCTCGCGGCCCTCGACGTCGATCTGCAGATCATGATAGCGCTGATGCGTCTCATAGTGAGCCTCGGCCTCAGGACGCGTCGTGGGAGCCATGACGTTTGCATAGACCTTGTCGCCCAGAATCGGATGGCTGCCGACCTCGAGCTCCGCCGGATCGTTCTCCTCGAGCCAGTCGATCAGCACGTCGAGGCCCTTGAGCATTCCGCGGTACTCCTCGATATCACCCAGTGCACCGTAAATCATCTAAATCCCCTCTCGGATCGTTTCCTTGGCGGCTACTCGGCAAACGCATTACCAAAGCTGTTGCCGCCCACATACGTCTCGACCAGGGTAAGGTCGGGACTGAACACGACAAAGTCGGAGTCGTGCCCCGGCATAATGCTACTGCACTTGTCGTCGACATGAGCTAGCAAGCGATGACGGGGCCGCAGCACAAGCTCCTACAGCTCGGTCACGACAACGCCGTTGTAGACCTCGTCCCAACGATCCATGACCAAGTGGCCAGTCATAGGATCCATGGCATTGAGCTTGCCGCAGGTGTTGGCGGTACGCAGCACCGTCTCGTCGTCCGCGCCAGCAGCAATGGCATGCGCGAAGCCAGCGATAGTGGAGTCACCAGAGCCCGTAGCGTTAACGGCGGGGATATCGGGGGTCTTGGCGCGGAACGCACGGCCATTGTGGAAGCCAACTGAGCCGGCAGCGCCCATGGATACGACGACCCAGGGGATATCGGAGAAGCGGGCGTCAGAGGCGAGCGCGGAACGGAGCTCGTCCACATCGTCGGTGGTAAAGCTCGTGCCCAGAAGGCCGTTAATTTCGGTCAGGTTAGGCTTAACCAGCTCAGGCTTGACCTCGGACTTGAGCGCAGCCTCGAGCGAGGCGCCCGAGGTATCGAGCAGCACCTTGGCGCCGGCGTTCTCTGCAATGCCCGTGATCTTGGCGTAGTAGTCCGCCTCGACGCCGCGGGGCAGCGAACCCGAGATGGTAACGACATCGGCCTTGCTCGCAAGCTCGGCGAACTTGGCGGTAAAGGCATCGAGTTCCTCGGGGGCAATCGTCGGGCCGCTCTCGAGCAACTCGGTCTGGTTGCCAGCATGAAGGATATTGAGACAGATGCGAGTCTCGCCCTTGATGGGCACAAAATCATTCTTAATGCCGTTGGCATCCATGAGCTCGGCCATATAGGCGCCCATATGACCACCAAGCAGGCCGGTTGCCACGACATCGTCGCCCAGCTGGCCCAGGACGCGGGCCACGTTGAGGCCCTTACCGCCGGCGGTCTTTTCGGGCGTCACGCGGTTGACGTCGTCGATAATGAGCTCATCGAGCTGATAGCGCGTATCGACGGACGGGTTCATCGTAACGGTGAGGATCATTTCTAGCTCCTTATCTCGCAGGCTCCTTGTGCCTCGCGATACGAGTCGACAAAACGGAATTACAGAATCTCGATTGTGAACGAGCGCACGATGGTTTCTTTGGGCTTGGCGATAAGGCAGCCGCGCTTGTGCTCAAGCACGTCATCCTCATCGGAACAGGTCGAGAGGCCGCCCCAGGGTTCAACTGCCACAAAATCACCCTCGGGCTTGCCCCACACAATGAGGTACGGGAAGCCCTCAAAGCTCAGGCGAACGCCCTTGTCCTCGCTCTTTTTGGAAAGCGTGACCTGACGGCTCTCGAGCACGTCAAAGATGGTCTCCGCAAAATCGAAGAGCTCATGTGACAGAGGCAGCGTCTTTCCCACCATGGGGTTCTTGGAGCGGTTGGTCACGTCAATCAATCCGGTCGAGGGAACGGCGGTGCAGAGCTCCGCAGCCTCGTCTTTCTCAAAACGCAACTCGTAGTCCGTATAGGCCTCGCCCTCGTCGAGCGGACACCTAAAGCCGGGGTGTCCACCGATAAAGAAAGGCATGTCCTCGGTGCCCTCGTTGGTAACCTCATAGGAGACACGCACGGCGGCGTCCTCGAGCGTATAGCGGGCGACAAGTTTAAACGGATACGGATAATCGCTCAGCAGCGCGGCGTTATCCTCGGATGCCAGGCACATAGCCAGCTCGTTCTCGCTCTGGCTCAGCAGCTTCCACTCCTGTTTGCGCGCAAACCCATGGCGGGCGAGCTTCACATGATGTCCGGCAAACGTCATGGCGCTGTTATCGCGCAAACCTCCGCAAATCGGGAAGCAAATCGGTGCCTGGCCGGACCACACGGCGGGATCGCCCTGCCACAAGTACTCGCGACCTCCAGCCTCAATCGAGGTAAACGAACCACCGGCCGTGGAGACCTTGATAGAAATCGAATCGTTGGAGAGAGCGTATTCCATTGTCCATCCTTTCGAACAACTGCTTTTTGCTCGCAAGAACCCGTCTCGGCCCTGACCAAAGGACAAACCCGCACGTTCATCGATGCGTCCGGTTTCCCAGCCATGCAACGGGGTACCATACAGACATTGATGCAATTACAGCTGAAAGGCCTTCTTATGCGAACCATCATCCTTTATGCCTCACACCACCACGGCAATACGAAAAAGCTCGTGGACGCCATCGTCGAGGCGCACCCCGAGATCGATACCCTCGACGTGAAGTCACTCGGTAAAAACGAGTACCCCGACCTGCACGAATACCATCTGATCGGTGTCGCCACGGGCATCTATTACTCCGAGATCGACAAGGACATGGCACGCGTGCTCACGAACGTGCTGCAGCCGCAGGACAAGGTGTTTGGCCTTATGACCTACGGTGGCAAAAACAAGTGGTACGGCAAGGATATCGATGGCATCTGCCGCATGAGGCAGGCCATCTTTATGGGCGTCTACGGCTGTCCCGGCTTTGATACGTGGGGGCCGTTCAAACTCACCGGCGGCGTCCAGAAGGGACACCCGACCGCTGAGGAAATTAAGGGCGCCGTCGACTTCTTCGACAAGATCGAAGACGAGTATGGCGACATCATCGTCGAAGAGTACGCCAAGCGCGAGAAGCGTCTAGCATACGAAAAGGAGCATCCCGCGGGGGGTCTTGTGGCCGGCGTCAAGCGCACGGCAAAGAAGATCGTTAACAAGCTGTAACTGTTAAGGTGCTTTTGAGCGTTTAACCCATACGACGGGTCCGAGCAGATTCGGGCCCGCCGTCTTTTTCTATCGTTAATCGGTAAAGGCGTTGCCGACGCTCTGGCCGCCAACATACGTCTCGACGAGGGTGAGCTCATGGTCGAACACGACAAAGTCGGCGTCGCGACCCGGCATGATGCTGCCGCACTTATCCTCGATGTGCGCAGAGCGAGCCGGCACCTCGGTTGCCATGCGAATGGCGATATCAGCGCTGGCGATGCCCCAATCGACAATGTTCTTGACGCCCTGGGCAAGCGTGAGCACCGAGCCGGCAATGCTTTTGCC
The DNA here is from genome assembly GCA_905197385.1 of uncultured Collinsella sp. Classification (GTDB taxonomy): domain Bacteria; phylum Actinomycetota; class Coriobacteriia; order Coriobacteriales; family Coriobacteriaceae; genus Collinsella. Next base: position 10,128 of record CAJJYO010000006.1, on the reverse strand, counting down.
GTCGGCGAGCCAGCACAGGTTGTCCTTCATGATGACGTCCATGCCACCACTGGTGTAGCTGCCCTCGGGCATGCCGCCGCAGCCCAGGCAGTCGGTGATGAGCACCGTGTGCTGCCAGCCCTTTGCCTGCAGCAGTGCCTTGATGGCGGCAGGGTTTACGTGCTTGCCGTCACAGATGATCTCGGCGTAGGTCTCGGGCGTGGACATGGCAGCACCCACGACACCGGGCTCACGGTGATGCAGACCGCGCTGGCCGTTATAGGTATGCGTAAAGCAGCTGGCACCGGCATTGATAGCGGCGATGCACTCATCGTAGGTGGCGTCGGAGTGACCGATGCTGGTCACCACGCCCTTGGCGTTCAGAGCAGCCGCATAAGCAGCAGCACCGTCGCGCTCGGCGGCCATGGCGCTCTTAACGATGCGACCGCCCGCAGCCTCCTGCCACTGGTCGAAAACCTCCTCGGAGGGGTCAATCAGGTAAGCGGGGTTCTGCGCGCCCACGTGCTTCATGGTAAAGAAGGGGCCCTCCAAGTAGATGCCCTGAATGCGGGCACCGCAGAAGTCGGGGCCGCGGCCCTCGTCCGCCTTGGCGATAGCAGCGCAGGCGTCCTTGATCTGTTCGACGCCATCGGTGAACGTCGTGGGCAGCCAGCTGGTGGTACCGCGACGGGCGAGCTCGGTTGAGCTGATATCGATGCCCTCGGGATCGTTATCGGTAGTTGAGTGGTTGTAGAAGCCATGGATGTGAGTATCGACCATACCCGGTGCGATCCACGATCCCGTGTAGTCCTTAATCTCGCAAGAGGGCTCGTCGGCCTGCCAGGCGCCAAAAACGCCATCCTCGACCATAAGATAGCCGCCCAGTTGCGGGCCTGCCGGCAAGAAGAACTTGTCAGCCTTAATTGCGTACGTGCTCATATGCACTCCTCGCTTCTAAAGCAGTTGACTGTGGTAATGCTTATACCCAGCTCACGTAAAACAAAAAGCGCCCGCCCGCCGTTATGAGCGGACGGGCGCCCTTACAGGGGGACGCGATTAAACGGTGAAGGGGTGAATCGTCACGCCCTTAACCACGCGGTTGACCGTGCCGGTGGGGCTCGGCGTATCGGGCGTGTTGCCCACGCGGACGGAGTTGAGCAGGCTGATAGCCTGGGCAAACATCACGAACGGCAGAGCAAGGTAACCCTCGGGAAGTGCCTCGTAGCCCTTAAAGGTGAAGGACTCACCCTCATAGACGGTGGCACCTTCCTGCTGAACGGCGATGGTGTGCTGAGCGATCTCGTCGCCACCGATCTCGTTGAGGATGTCGATGTCGTACTGACGGGTGTAGGCGTCGTTGTTGACGAACACGAAGACGAGCGTCTTATCGTCGACGAAGGACTTAGGTCCGTGACGATAGCCCATGGAGGTGTCGTAGGAAGTAGCGACCAGACCGTGAGCGAGCTCGAGGATCTTGAGCTGGCTCTCCTGAGCAAGGCCACCGAAGGAGCCAGAACCCAAGTAGGTCACGCGGTTGAAATCGCCAGCCAGGTAATCGGCGATCTCGGGCTCACGGGAGATGACCTCCTCGCCCATCTTGGCAATCGTCTCGACCCACTCGGCCTTCTGCTCGTCAGAGGCAGTGTCGAAAATAAGGGTGGAGAGCAGGGTCATGCAGGAATAAGAACCGGTCATGGCGAAGCCCTTGTCGTTGGCGCGCGGAATGAGCAGCGTCAGCGCATTGGGATCATCGGCAGACTCGACGGCAAGCTTGCCCTCGGGAGCGCAGGTGATGTTGAGGAACTTGACGTTGTGGACGAGCTCCTTGGCAACGGCAACGGCGGCAAGGCTCTCGGGGCTGTTGCCAGAGCGGGCAAAGGAAACCACGAGCGTGGGATCCTCGGCGCGCAGGAAGTCGCGCGGGGCGCTCACGATGTCGGTCGTGGCGATGGGCTTAAAGTCGTAGAGATCAGTGTTGCCAGCGTGACGCAGGTACGGGGCGCAGGTATCGCCAACGTAGTCGGACGTACCGGCACCGGTGAAGACAACGGACAGACGACCCTCGCCCATAGCGCGAGCCTCGGCCAGGAAGGCCTCGATGGCCTCCTTGTTCTCGCGATAGATGTTGAGCGTATCACGCCAAAGCTCGGGCTGCTGAGCAATCTCGGCCGTGGTGATCTGGGCGCCGAGCTCGGTGAGCTCCCCGACACTCTTCTCGAACATTTCTAATACCTCTCTCTAGAAGTAATCCTCTGACGTGCAATTATACACTTCGGTTGGTTATCTGGTAGTAACCAGTTAAATGCAAAGAATCACCATATGGAAACGATGCGAGCACTAGTTACTGCGCTGGTGGTAAACCTTGTATTTAAACTGATCGGCACGAGCAACCGAGAGTGTGTACTCCACTACCTCGTTTGACTCGTTATACGTAGTCCTGACCAAATCGAGCACAGGCGAGCCCTCGACAATTCCCAAAAGGTGGGCATCGGTGGGACGGGCTATGCTCGCATAGAACTCCTCTTCGGCCACGCGAATCTTTTGCTGAAAGTCCTGCTCAATCACATCGTAAAGCGGCTTACGCTCCAGCAGCGGTCGCTTTAGGGACAGAAATTGACGAACCGGTAGATAGCTGCGTTCGACCATCATGGGCATGTTGTCGGCAGAGCGAAGGCGCTTGAGCTTAAAAATGCGATCACCGATGCGCAATCCCATATGCTCGGCCAGATTCTTATCGGCCTCCATCTCGCAAAACTCGAGAATCGTGGTCTCGGGTTCTCGACCCATCGCGCGCATCTGCTCGGTAAAGCTGTAGGACTGCATAAGATTGGTTGCTTTTGCCGAACGGTCGGTCACAAAGGTACCGCGACCGTGCTGCCGAACCACCAGTCCTAAACGCTCCAGTTCCTGCAGAGCCAGGCGTACCGTAGTGCGCGAGAGACCATAGCGCTCCGAAAGTTCGCGCTCGGAAGGAATCATGTCACCGGCGCGATATTCATGGTCAATCTTTTCGGTCAGAATATCGACCAGCTGATCGTACAGCGGTTGCTTACGCGCTCCGATCGCCATCCTATCCTCCCTTTTGCTCGAATTCGGCTAACTACCTAGGGTGTTATGCATTATCTGTCTGCCACACCCGAATCATTAAGAAAACAAAAGCCGCGCGCTCTTTCGAGCACGCGGCTTTTAACATACACATGGCTTAAGGGGTCGGGGTGTGAGCCGCGTAGGGACACACCCCTCAAGCTAGAGCCTTACCAGATGCTCGGCCAGAGACCAAGCGGGCCAGCGCCCAGGATGCCAAGGACGAAGAGCAGGAGAATGCCCTTGGTCGGGGTCCAGCTGTGCTTAGCGAACATGTAGTAAAGCAGCAGCGTAAGCATAAGCGGGACGAGCTTCGGGACGATGGTGTTGAGGGTGTCGGCAACAGAGAAGTTGACCGGATCCTCGGTAACGGTGCCGTAGGTCACGGACTCCATGCCGTTACCCAGATCGGTGACGCCGCACTCGACAGCGTTGCCGTCGGCATCGGAAGCGGTAAGGGCGTTGCCGTCCTTATCGGTCATGGCGATGGTACCGGCCTCAGCAGTCTCGGTATCGATGCCCTCCATACCGGTGAAGTTCTCGGCCTCCTTCTCGGAGACGATCACGGTAGTAGCGGAGAGACCACGGGTGGTGCCGTTGGGGATCTGGAGGTTGATCTGGGTGCCACCCATGGTGACGACCAGGCAACCGACGACGAAGACGCCCATGATGGAAGCGGCACGCGTGAAGGCCTGCATGTTGGCGGTCAGAGCGTCAATAGCGCTGGTGCCAAGCTTGTAGGACCAGTTCATGAGCCAGAAGCGCAGAGCGAACTGGACGACGTTGAAGATCACCAGGAAGATGATCGGTGCAGCGGCGTTGCCGTTGATGGCCATGTTGGAGGTGATGCCGGCCGTGATAGGCACGAGCGTCAGCCAGAACAGGGCGTCACCGATACCACCGAGCGGGCCCATTGCGGCGACGCGGACGGCGCGGATCGTGGGGATGTCAACCTTGTTCTGCTCGAGCGAAAGCACGATGCCCATAACAAAGGTGACAAGGAACGGGTGGGTGTTGAAGAACTCCAGGTTGTGGCTCATGGAAGCCGCGAGGTCGTTCTTGTTGGTGTGGATCTTCTCCAGACCGGGGATGATGGAGTAAAGCCAGCCAGCGGCCTGCATGCGCTCGTAGTTGAACGATGCCTGCAGGAAGCAGGAGCGCCAAGCCATCTTGTTGAGGGTCTTCTGGTCGAGCTGCGGAGCAGGAGTGAGATCCTCGTAGTGCTCCGGGATCACATACTCATTAGATGCCATCTTCGAAGTCACCTCCGTCAGAAACAGCTGCACCCTTCAGCTCGGTCTGCTGCTGGAAGTCCCAGAAAGCGATGCCGAAGCCGATGAGAGCGAGGATGAGCAGAGCAGGGGTTGCCAGCGAATCGTTGGCAACGGTGATGAGCGCGAGGCCAAAGCCCATGAGGAAGAAGCCCCACATATCGCGGTTCATCATAACCTTGAGCAGGACGGCGAAGCCGACGAAGCGCATCATGCCGCCTGCAGCGGAGAGACCGGTCTGCAGCCAAGTCGGGATGGCAGAAGCGATGGTCTGACCGATGGTAGCGCCAGCGATGAAGAACAGGGTGACGACGACAGCGAAGATCAGGCCGAGCAGAGCCATGGCGAAGTAGTTCAGGCGCTCGATGCCCTTGGTGTCCGCGTTGTGAGCCATGTTATCGGCCGTGGACATAAGCGGGGACATAAGCGTGAAGACCAGGGTAACGCCAAGCTGGCCAAGCAGAGCGAACGGAATGGCGAGGCCGACTGCCGCGTTGGGCTCGAGGCCCGTGGCGATAGCGAGAATGGCTGCCATGATGCCGCCGATGACGGCGTTAGGCGGCTGAGCGCCTCCGATCGGCATGTTGCCGATCGTCATGAGCTGATAGGTACCACCCACGAGAAGACCGGTGTTGAGGTCGCCAAGGATAAGACCGATGACGGCGCCGGTGACGATGGGCTGATAGAGAGACTCGAGGAAGTCAAACTGGTCGATTGCCGCGATGAACGTGACGACGAAGACCAGAGCGATCTGGATGATCGAGTATTCCATCTTGCTCCTCCTTTCAAAATGTATGTACGCACTTTGGATTTCACGTACAGAACGTCAGGGTTTCACTCCTGACAACGTGGATCACGAGGATTACGAGAAGAGCTTGCTCGTGTCCTCAACAGGCGTGCTCGGAACGCGCCTGATCTCCAACTCCACCCCCAATTCCTGCAGCTCTTTAAACGCAGCGACATCCTCGTCGTTAACTGCGACGGAGGTGGCGACTTGGCGCTTTCCTTCCGACATGTGCATGTTGCCGATGTTTACCTTCTTTATAGGCACACCGCCCTTGACGAGCGTAAGCACGTCTTCCGGTGTTTCGGCCACGATGAAGATCTTCTGGCGCGGGCTCGCCTTGCCAATGACGTCGATGGTCTTCTGCAGAGAGAAGAAACGCGTAGCGACGCCGGCGGGAGCGGCCATCTTCATGAGGTTCTGGCGCATGGTGTTGGACGCCACGTCGTCGTTGGCGACGAGGATGAGGTTGGAGCCCAGGGTGGAGTTCCACTGGGTGGCAACCTGACCATGAACCAGTCGGTTATCGATGCGGGTAAGAAGAATGTTGGGTTCTGCCATGTTGATCAGCTTCCTTTCGTTATTTGCTGACGACAGTTACTTGATCTCCTGAATCGCGTAACGCGAAACATCTACGACGGCTCCGGATCGGACTTTGATCTGGACCTTCTCGCCTTCGATGCCTTTGACGGTTCCGTAGATACCGCCGGCGAAAAGAACCTCTTGACCCGGCTTGAGCTCGGTGTGCAGCTCCTTGAAGTACTTCTGCTTCTTCTTCATGTTGATTTGCGACCAGATGGTGTAAATCAAGCCCATGATGACAAGCAGGCCTAAAAGGGCGACCGAGGAGCTCAGGACGTTGGCTCCGAAATCGGCCATTAGATGCCGTCCTCGTCGCCGAAGATATCCTCTTCGTCGGAGCCGGCAACGGATGCGACCGTCTGGGCGGTGATGCCCGTCTGGCCAACGGTCACGGCCTGCTCGCCAAGCTCGGCGAGCGTGGCGTTGCCGCGGAGGAACAGAAGCTCAATAACCATGGGAAGGTTGGTGCCGGTCAGAACCTCGACGTTGTCGACATCCTGGGCAATCATCATCGCCTGGTTGAACGGGGTGCCACCAAGCAGGTCGGTAAAGACGAGCACGCCATCGCACTCCTCGCGCATGGCGGTAATAGCGGCGCGGAGATCCTCACCGTAGGAAGCAGCCTGGTCGCCCTCAAAAGGAACGACGGTAAAAGCGGGCTGGTCGCCAGCAACCATAGCGATAGCGCTTGCGAGGCCGGGTGCAAACTGTCCATGACCGGTAAGAATAAAGCCAACCATTCAAATTTCCCTTCCGAAGGTGTGTACGATCTGAGTCCGATGATTTTCGGAAGCCAGCGGGCGCTCGCCCTTAAAGCTTCTTAGAAAGCGTACTTTGAAGACCAGTGGTTTCTAAACTGGTAGTAACCACGTGACGTGTTGTTGTCACTATATCACCCCAGAAGAGGTCGCTTTCGTTGATTCATACGGTAAAACGTTTTTGCACCGCTCACGGTGATAAATCGACCGTTTACCGGTCGTTAACACTTCTACCTGCGGTTTTGAAACCGTTCCGAAATGCTTTGGCAAAAGATCGGATCTTTTCCTGTGTCTAAACAACGCAGGGCGGCTAAAAATAGCGTGTAGAAAAATTGCAGGTCATTGTGAAGATATGTGAATTGGTCTTTTTGACTTAATACCAGTTAGAACCAGTTTTGAGATTATCGGTGAACGGTAGTTTTCGACCGTTCACCGGTTACTTGCAATCGTTTGCAGTCGTTTTCCCAGATGAATTAGGGAAACACAATGGAGCGCTTGCGCGATCAAGGGAAGTTTTGACATTTGTCCTCATCCCCCGCGCGCCAAACTCCGACACCCAAAATGAGCCATAGCTCTCGCTATTCGTCTCACAAACATTACTTACTCTAATCTGTAATTGTTTATCGTTTATCATTAAATATGATATAAGATACAAGTATCATCCAAGACATTGGTTGGAGGAGCTATGATCCGCTGGAACGTATCCAAATCGAATGAAGCCATCGACCGTGAACAGGCAATAGCCGATCTGAGGAAGCTCACTCGCATCTGCAAATGGGCCACAATCTGCACCACCGTGGCGCTCGCTCTGGGACTTCTCGCAGTCATTGCGATTGACCTTCTACTCGTATTGCCTAGCCTCTCCCAAGGGTCGTGTCTCCAATCCGTAGAACTTCAAGGCGGCGAAGGGCCGTGCCTGGCTATCGTCGGTACCGATGCGCAGACCCCACTTATGCTCGTCGCACACGATGGTCACACTGCCATAGGGAGCCTCTTGATGACATGCCTCGCGCTTACCATCGCGCTAAGCGTGCGCAGGCTTTTCTTAAACATTGAAAAGGAAGGCAGGCCCTTTGACCTTGAATGTAACCAGACACTACGTCGAGTAGGACATTTATTCCTTATCGGCGGCGTTGCCGTGAGGCTTCTTGGTGCCGTAATCACGGGAATGATACTCTCAGGATTTGGCGGCAGCTTTACGGATGCGTTCGCCGGCCAGTTATTCGAGCCCTCCATGCTCTTTGCGGGCCTGATTATTTGCCTGATTGCCAGCATCTTCCGCTACGGGTATATCCTGCAAAAACAAGATGACGAGTTGCTCTAGGGGGAATCCATGATTATTCTGCGGCTTGACCGCATGCTCGCCGAACGCAAGATCTCATCCAAAGAGCTTGCGGGACGCGTGGGCATCTCCCAGGTCAATATGTCACGCATTAAGACGGGCAAGGTTTCTGCCATACGTTTTTCAACTCTTGACGCGATATGCCGGGCACTCGACTGCCAACCGGGCGATGTACTGGAATATATGCCTGACGATGAAGCCGATAACCTTTTTGGACTTAAAGATTGATAGGCATAATTTAGCCACCAGCGCCTAAACGCAAATAGCCCGCTAGAACAACATCCGTTCTAGCGGGCTTATTCAGATATTTCGGTTACGCGCTCGGCGGCTCAGACAGATCTTTATGCAAACAGACCATAGATGCTGATGTTGGCCTTGGCATACAGGCCGTTAGCATACTCGGTCCACTTGGAGCTGGCGCTCGAAGCCTGCGAAGAGTACTGCTGGTAGGCGGTGTAATAGGCGGTCATGGCCTGCTTGTAGGTAGCGCTATCAGCCGTAAAGGCATCGTCAGCGAAGGCCTTAGCGTAGGTGCTATCGGCGTCCTTCCAGGTGCCCTTTTCGCTATCCCACTCGTCGCCGGCAAGTTTGATGATGTAATCGGCGTAGTCCTTGCTCGCGGTCTCCTCGTTGCCGTCAGCAGGCTCGATCGGGGCGGTCGGCATGCTTGCGGAGCTATCGCCCACCTTCTTCTTGTAGAGCTTCTGCAGCGTCGCGGACTGACGGACGATCTGCTTGGCCTGGTCCTTGGACACGCCATACTGCGTGGCCATGGTCTTGTAGTCCGAAGTGCCGATGGAATCCTCGGCGTACTTCTTCATCTCCTTAGAAGAGACGGTGATGCCCTCGTCCTCGGCAGCGTCGAGCAGGATCTTGTTGCGCACGTAGGACAGGATGACGTCGGCAGAGGGAGCGGTGTAGTTGCCATCGCCATCCTTGACGGTGTCGAGGCTGTACTGGCTCTCGATGGCCTCGCGCGCGGTGATGTCGCTCTTCTTGCCGTTGTAGCTGTAGCTTGCCACGGTCGAATCGAGCTGGTCCTCGGTGAGGGTCGCCGAGCCGACACCCTTGCCGCCAAAACCACCATTGCCAATAAAGAAGCCAATCACGGCAGCAATCACGACTGCAACCACAAAGGCGGCAATCATCGTCTTCTTGTGCTTGGATGCGCGGGCGTCTTCGTCGGAACCCAGGATATCGTCGTCCTCGTCCTGCTCCTCGGGCATGAGGTTCTCGTCGGCGGCGTCCGCGGCGATCTTTGCCTCCAGGCGAGCGTCCTCCTCCTCGGCCGTCGTACCGGCGGCAATATGTTCGGCAGACGTACCGGCGACCAGATCGATCTTCTCCTCCTCATCACCATCGGGGCCTTCGCCGCGCTCGATGATCTGGATGCCGTCGATCTCGTCCTTCTCGTCCTTCTTTTGAATCAGACCCATATCAGTTACTCCTTGTTAGGAAACATAGTCCGCAATAGAATACGCCCGACAAAGCGCCGGGCGTATTGATTCTCAGGTTATACGCAAACACTTAAGTACTATTTAGGCGTTTGCAGTCTGCATGCCTTAGGCCAGGTGCGCGATAACGGCATCGGCAAAGGCCTGCGTGCCCACAGCGCCCTCAACGGAGCCGGTCTGGGCACGACGAACGTCGCCGGTAACCTGCTCACCCTCGTCGAGCGTGGCAGAAACGGCGGCGCGAATGCGATTGGCCGCGTCGTTCTCGCCCAGGTGATCGAGCATCATAGCCGCGGACAGAATCTCGGCCGTGGGGTTAGCGATATCCTGGCCAGCGATATCGGGCGCGGAGCCGTGCGTCGCCTCGAAGATGGCGCAGTCGGCACCGATGTTGGAACCCGGAGCCATGCCCAGACCGCCCACCAGGCCGGCGCACAGGTCGCTCACGATGTCGCCGTACAGGTTGGGCAGCACCAGGACATCGAAGTCGTTGGGGTTCTGGACCAGGCCCATGCAGGTGGCGTCGACGATCTTGTCGTTGAACTCGATATCGGGATAGTTGGCGGCCACCTCGCGCGCCACGCGCAGGAACAGGCCGTCGGTCGCCTTCATGATGTTGGCCTTGTGCACGGCCGTCACCTTTTTGCGGCCGCAGCGGCGGGCATACTCAAAGGCATACTCCACAATGCGGCGGCTCTTGGCGATAGAGATCGGCTTGATCGAGATCGCGGAATCGGCGGCGAAGGTCTTTTGGCCCGAACGCTCGACGAGCTGCGAGAGCTCCTCGACCTCGGCAGCGCCCTCATCGAACTCGATGCCGGCGTAGAGGTCCTCGGTGTTCTCGCGCACGATGACCAGGTCGACGTCGCGGAAG
>CAJJYO010000005.1 GCA_905197385.1 uncultured Collinsella sp. | reverse complement strand
ATATTCAGGCAATCATCGGGCTTCCTGCCAATATCTTTTTTGGCACGGGCATCCCCACCATCATCATGGTGCTGCGCAAGCAGCGCGAGACGAGCGACGTATTGGTGGTGGACGCCTCCAAGCACTTCGTGAAAGAAGGCAAGAACAACAAGCTGCGGGCAAGTGACATCAAGCGTGTCGTCGACGCCGTGACAACGAACGCGACCGTCAACAAGTTCAGCCGCCTGGTTCCCATCGACGAGATCCGTGCCAACGACTACAACCTCAACATCCCGCGCTACGTGGACTCGAGCGCGGCAGCCGAAAGCTGGGACGTGTACGCCACCATGTTCGGCGGCGTGCCGAAGGACGAGGTCGACGCGCTCGAACGCTACTGGAAGGTATGGCCGAGCCTCAAAGGGCAACTCTACCGCGACGCCGATGGTTCGTGCCTTGCGCCCGCGACCGACGACGTCGCGCAAGTGGTGAAGGAAAACGCCGACGTCCGCGCCTTCTTGGGCGGCTATCGTGATGCGACAAGCCATTTACCGGCCACGCTGCGAAGCCGTTTGGTGGACGCTGTCGATGAAGTCGATACCGTGGCGGAGGAAGAGGCCATCGCAGCGCTTTTGAAAGACGCGCTGGCGGGCACAGCCCTGATCGACGGCTACGACGCCTACCAGGCGCTCGACGATGCCTGGGTGGGAATTTCCGGCGACCTGGAGGTCATCCAGACCGAGGGGAAAGGCGCTGTGCGCAAGGTGGACCCGAATATGGTGGTCAAGAAGAAGAACGGCAAAGACGTCGAGGTGCAGGACGGCTGGGCTGGCCGCATCCTGCCGTTTGCGCTTGTGCAAGAGCACCTGCTTGCCGAAGACGTCAAGAAGATTGCTTCCCGTGATTCCCGCCTAGGCGAGATATCGCAGGAAGTAGACGAGATTCTCGAGAGCTTCGACGAGGAGGACAAGGGATCCTCTGCTGCTGTCAACGACGAAGGTTCGTTTGTGGCGGCTGAGCTCAAGAAGGCTGTGAAGGCTATCGGAAAGCACCCTGAAAACGATTTCGAGCAAGGTCTGGTTCGTGCGCAGGCGCTGCTCGATGAGGAGAAAAGCCTCAAGAAGGCGAACAAGGAAGCGAGAATGGCACTTGATGAGACGACCAAGGAGGTCATCGAGGGCCTGACCGACGCCCAGTGCGATGATCTGCTGACCGCCAAGTGGATAGAGCCGCTGCAGGTTGAACTCCTGGCCCTTCCCGAAGCCATTTTGAGCGACTTCATCGCGAAGGTTTCTGCGCTCAACGCCAAATACGCGACAACCTACTCGGACGTGTGCAACCAGATAGATGATGCAGAAAGCCAGCTGGCAGACATGCTGGGGCAGCTTAGGGGCAACGAGTACGATATGGCGGGCATCGCCGAGCTGCGCAAGCTGTTGGGCGGTGAGTAGCATGGCAGAAAAACAAAATATCCCAGAAATCCGCTTCGAAGGTTTCACTGACCCTTGGGAACAGCGTAAGTTGGGTGAGATCTTTGAAGAGTATTCCGAAAAGAACAGGGCAGACCTACCACCTCTTACCATCATTCAAGGCGGCGGAACCGTCTACCGTGATGAGTCAAACCGAAACCTTCAATTTGATAAGAACAGTCTCTCAAACTACAAGGCTGTCAATCCCGATGATTTCATCGTTCATCTTCGCTCATTCGAAGGAGGGCTGGAGAAGGCAACATATTGTGGTTTGATCAGTCCCGCATACCATACCTTCCATGGCGATGGCATAGACTCCGATTTCTACTATCTCTATTTCAGGTCAAAGCGATTCATCGATACAGACCTAAAACCTCATGTTTACGGAATTCGCGATGGCCGAAGTATTGATATCGACGGAATGAAAACAATTCCCATCCCATGGACCACAGTTAACGAGCAGAGAGCGATAGGCGGCTTTTACAATAGCCTCGATTCCTTCATCACCCTTCATCAGCGTAAGTACGACAAGCTGTGCACGGTGAAGAAATCGATGCTCGACAAGATGTTTCCGAAACCCGGCGAGACTGAGCCCGAAATCCGCTTCGAGGGTTTCACTGACCCTTGGGAACAGCGTAAGTTGGGCGAGCTGCTTCTTTTTCAAAATGGTTTTAATGGCTCCAGCGAGTCATTTGGAAGCGGGATTCCGCTTATCAGTGTCATGGATGTTCTTGATGATAAATTCATTACGCACGAGACAGTAAGGGGCAAAGCTCGCCTGAATTGCGAAGAAGCTAGCCGCTATTGTGTTGAGTACGGTGATGTACTGTTTCAGCGCAGCTCGGAAAATCAGGAGGATGCCGGAACGTCGAACGTGTATCTTGACCAGCATGTTTCATCCGCTTTCGGAGGATTCGTGATAAGAGGCAAAAAAGTCGGTGAGTATAACCCTATTTTCATTAAATATCTTCTTAGTTCCCCTTTTATTCGCGAGCAAATTACTCACAGAGCTCAGGGTGCTCAACATATAAATGTGTCGCAGGATACCCTAGCCGATGTTGCTCTCTTGATGCCCTCCATGCGCGAACAGGAGGCTGTCGGATTGGTTTTCCTCTATCTCGATAACCTCATCACCCTTCATCAGCGTAAGCTTGAGCTGTTAAGGAATATCAAGAAATCGCTGTTGGATAGGATGTTCGTTTAATAACTTTCGTGAGTCGCTTATAGTTTCGAGCCCTAGAACCGCCGATTTCGCTATGTCGAGTTGGCGGTTTTTCGTTCTACTGAGGATAATAATGTTGTGCGCCTTGCCATTGGACTGTCACTGATGAAGGGTGATGAGGGAATCAATGTCGGTGAAAAAGCTGCCAAGGTGATTTTGCTCAACTGCATTTGGGACGCGCAGAACTGTTTCGTTAATTGCTTCTTTCGATAGACTCGGCAACCCCGTTGATTCATCTTTAGATTTCCAATCTACATTCAAAAAGGAACAGAGGGCAAACTCAAGGTTGATATCCGGCTTCGGGATTGCATAAAACAGCGTGTCAACCGTCCAAAACGGGGCTTTTAAAAGATAGGGTTTATCAATGGTCCCTTTTCTGCCGATACCGACGGCGTCCCGATTATGCGACAGCGCTTCGCAAACGCTGGTCATGTATCCACCGGTTCCATAAACCGGAATGGGTCCTTCGTTAAGATGCTTGTAATCACGCCCGCTGCAGACATCGACGATTTCCGAGAACTTACGCTGTTCCCAAGAAAGATACCCGTATAAGCTACGGTATTGGCACTTACGCTGATGAAGGGTAATGAGGGCGTCGATCTCACTCAACGCCGCGCCTATGGCAGTTTGCTCCGACAAGCCAGGAAATCTTACTTGTGTATCTTGCAGTGAGGCCTTTGAAACGGAAATCACCTTGATCCCCTGCATTAAGGGAAGAAGCTGTCTGTGGTATGCATCGGAGTTAAGGTAGTGCCCCAGGTAGCCCGTCCCAAAGGGGAACCGAGGTCGCGCCGGTATCGTATGCAACCCCGAGATAGTTGGCTCTTTGGGTAGTTTCCGCAGTTCAACACACTTGCCAGCCGCTTCGTCTTCTGCTGTGTCGGCGAAAATGACATCACCTTCGCGAAGTATCGACCCAGTGAATTTGGGAAGCACTGTATCGTCGGTAATGAACGGTAAATCGCTTCGTTCACCATCGAGGCAATCACCGAACTTAATAAGAATATCTCCGTAATGAACATTGCGAGCAGTGCCATTCTCGCCATTCAAACCAGCGCGTGAAAGAGTGTTGTTCTTCAAGAACTCGAAACAGTCTCCCAACTTACGCTGTTCCCAAGCGGTCATCCAGATTGAACGACTCCATCTTGGGAACAGCGTAAGTTAAATGAATATCTTGAAACCTCAAGAGAGAAGAATGAGTCTTGTCATTTTGGCAAGGACGATGTTCTTTCAGTCTCGGGCGACTATGGGATCGTTAACCAGATTGAATTTCAGGGCAGATCGTACGCTGGCACATCCGTTGCAAATTATGGCGTTGTCCATAAGGGCGATGTCGTATATACCAAATCGCCATTGAGGATCAATCCATACGGGATTATTAAAACGAACAGGGGAAATGACGGTATTGTTTCGACTCTCTATGCCGTTTACCACCCGACAGAGAAGACTCATCCCGACTTCGTGCAGGTATATTTTGAGCAGAATGCGCGTATGAATAATTACATGGCTCCATTAGTCAGCAAGGGCGCCAAAAACGATATGAAGGTGTCAGCTGAGAATGCACTAAAAGGTGCGGTAACTTTTCCCGGAATCAAGGAGCAAGAAGTTATCGCGTCTTATTTCTCTCAATTGGACGACCTCATCACCCTTCATCAGCGTGAGCCACGGTTTGCTGATACAGGTTAAATTAGAGTCGAAAGAGCCCTCATGACGATGTCAATGTCCTTGTTCTCGAGCTCTTGAATGACGTGCAGATAGGTTTCCTGAGTGGTGGTCATACTTGCATGGCCGAGCCTTCGGGATACGCTGGCGATAGAGACACCGGCGAACAGCAAAAGTGACGCATGCGTATGCCGCAGTCCGTGGACGGATATGACAGGCACGCCAACATTCTTGCAGTGGCGCGCCAAAACGCAGTTAGCTGTCGAGTTATAGACCTTTCCCTTCGCAAATATGGGCTCGGTCGGCGGAAGGTTTTTGAGCAGCCCAGAAAGTTGCATGATGAGTTGCCAGTCGAGTTGAACCTTCCGCACTGATGAGGCGTTTTTCGTGGGAACGAATCCGCCGCCGGTCTTGTAATCCCAGGTCTTGTTTACCGAGAGCGTTTGATGAGCAAAGTCGAAGTCTTCGGGAGTAAGCCCAAGGGCCTCGGAAAAGCGCAGGCCCGTTTTAGCGACTATGAGAATAAGCCAATCCCAACTCGGCCCGCCTGATAAGTCAAGGTCGCCGAGCATGGCATGAAGCTCAAACTGGTTGAGATACTTGATCTTTTTCGCACGCGGCTGTTTTCCTTTGATGATAGCCTTGCGCGTAGGATCGCGGGGGATGAGTCCTTCGTCAACCGCGTCAAGGATCGCCCCTTTAAGCTGATGGTGAAAGTCCATGGTTGTCTGGCGCTCGTGGTGCTCTGCGTAACCATTGATGAGCTGCTGGTACGAAGTGCGGTCGAGATCTTTTATCTTGAGGTCTGGAATCAGCTTGGCAAGCCAAGACTGCGTGAGCCGGTACTTTCCCATGGTGACCTCACGGATGGCCCCTTCTTTGTAAACGCTAATCCATTCCGAGTAGTAATCGCAGAAAAGCGATTCTTCATTGATGCTGATCGACATTTTTACCCTCCTTCATCGTGTGAGGCGGCTCACGCTGATGAAGGGTGATGAGGCTGTCGAGGCGGGCGAAGTATTGACCAATTTGCTTCTGCTCTGCCGCAGACGGAACGGGAACACTCAACTCCATCACCTTGTTCTTGGAGATGTTGAATCTAGAGATTCCCTGAGCCAGCAGAGTGAGATCGGAACGAATCGAACTTGACCTGAGCATGTAGGCTAGGTAATGCGGGTCAAACGTTGAATCTTGTCTGTATCCAAAACAGAAGCTGTTGAGGTAAACATCATCCTGGTCAGAGAGCCAAACTGAGGACATGCCAACTTCATCTGGCGTTTCAGAAGACACAGTGAAGAACGTGTCACCGTACGCAACTTTGTTTTGGCTTGAATCTATTTCGACTGTCTCGAGCCGCTTTGTGTCCGTCAGGGGATTGTCGAAGACATTGGTATACGGAACGAACCTAGCGTTGCCATGACCGAAATCTTCCTTGGTTTTACCGCTCAGACCGCCATAGGTTGTCCCACAGTTGCCCAACTTACGCTGTTCCCAAGATGAAGCGAGGGGACGCACGCTCACATACGCCCCCTCGGATTGACAAACTCTCGATTTCGCCTGTTCAAAATCGCCGCTCATTCGTCGATGTCGAAGCCGCCTTCCAGGATGAACTTCTTCAACAGCGCCGCCGCACGGGTGTTCACCTTGAACAGGGGAAGCGTCTTGCCCTCCTTCTGCTCAAAGAAGGCCTTGGCGCGTGCTTTGTCCACCGAGTCCTTCAAATCGTCGAAGCGCCCGAACTCGTTAATGTTCGATTCCGCAAGGTCGAGCGCAGCCATAGTGGCAAGAAGATCGCCATCTATGCCGAGCGCCTCAACGACTCGCTCGACCTGAGCGTTTTTCGCCCTGCGTGCATAGGTCGTGATGTAATCCCTCAGCGTCATGCCGTCTTCCAGGGCGGCGTCCCCTCGTTCGACGTCGTGAAGGAACAGCTCGGCGAAGCGCTGGTCATCCTGGCTCAGGGACGCGAACGATCGGTGGAGCTCCTCGCGCGCGGCGGCGAGCCCCTCGTCGTCCTGCTCAAGGCATTTCAGCCACTTCTCGAAGTTCGCGTTCATGTAGTCGCTGTCTATGAGCCCCGTGTCGATCTCAGTTATATGACCATCAAGCTCGTAGGGCGCTTCAGGCGCGTCGCCAGGGCCGCCCCCTCCTGCGAACAGCTCCTTGTAGCGCTGCACGAGGATGAGATAGGTCCGCTCGTCGATGACCGGCTGCACGAAGAAGGATTTGCCGCTCAGCTCGCCTTCTTCCGGCTCCTCCTCGAATTCATAGGTGTCCTGCTCCCATGTGAAGCCCTGCACCTTCGCGGCCTCGAGGAACTCGTTGAGCTCGACGAACTCCTTGGCGAACTTACGCCTGGCTTCCTGCGATGCGGGGAGCTTGGAGAGGTCTCCTACGCCAGCTGCCTCGAAGACCATGAGTATCTCCTGAAGGCGCGCGTCCATC
Source organism: uncultured Collinsella sp. (assembly GCA_905197385.1). Taxonomy (GTDB): domain Bacteria; phylum Actinomycetota; class Coriobacteriia; order Coriobacteriales; family Coriobacteriaceae; genus Collinsella. The sequence goes on along the minus strand of CAJJYO010000005.1, from coordinate 13,307 downwards.
AGCGCGATATTGTCCGGGAGCTTCTGCACGAACATGTCGAGCGGGCGGTCGCCCGAGTACAGCTTCACCGCGGCCTCGATGTAGCCCTTCATAGTATGGGGACGGCGGTAATAGCGGATGGTGCCGAAGGGTTTGTCAGGGCCGAACAGGCGGTTGGTGCGGCTGAAGGCCTGGATGATGCTCTCGTAGTCGATGACCTTGTCGAGATAGAGCGTGTTGAGCCACTTGGAGTCGAAGCCCGTGAGCATCTGGTCCACCACGATGAGCAGGTCGATGCGGCTCTCGCGGTTGGCGTCGACGTTGACGTAGGGCTTCTTATGAGAAAGGCGCGCTGAGATGTCCTTCTTCATGGCGGGCCAGGTGGGAATGGTGAACTCCTGGCCATACGCTTTGTTGTAGTCCTCGATAAGCTCGACCAGGGCGTCCTCCTTCACAGTGGAGCCGGCATCGTTGTCGATGCTCGGGTCGAAGAGCGCCGTCACCTTCATCTGCGGCGCCTCCCTCTTGAAGGCGCGGTAGTAATCAATGGCCTCGGGGATGGAGCTCGTCGCCAGAATTGCGTGGAACTTGCCACCGTGGGAAAGCACAGGGAAGCGCCGCAGCACGTCCTCGACGACCTTGCCGTGGTGCGGCGTATCGGGCCAGTACTGGGCGCGGGTCAGGAAGTCCTCGATGCCCTTGATGTGGTTGCCGGCGCCGTCAACCATGGGACCCATGGGGACCTTCGCCTGGTCCATGTAGTGATAGAAGACCTTGCTCTTGCGCTCGTCGGAGATGGCCTCGCCGACGCTCGAGGCCTTAGCCTGCTCGAGGGCCACGGCCTCGCGTACGTCGTGGTCGTCGAAGGTCGTCACCATGTACGGGTCGAAGCCCAGCACATTGCCGTCACGGATGCCGTCGGCGATGCTGTAGCGGTGCAGGCACTCGCCGAACACCATGGCGGTGGTGGAGCCTTTCTTCTGGTTCTCGTCGAGGATCGGCGTGCCCGTGAAACCGAAGAACAGCGCGTTTGGGAAAGCCCGGCGTATGTCCTGGAGCATGTCGCCGAAGGTTGAGCGGTGGCACTCGTCTATAACGAACACAATCCGCTTGGCACCCAGGCGGTCGAGTTCCGCCTGGGTGATCCTGCCCTCGCCGGCCTTCACGTTGCTCATCTTCTGGATAGAGGTCACGATGAGGCGGTTCTTGGGGTCGTCGCTCGCGAGCTTCGACTTCAGCACCTGCGTGTTCTCGGTCCCCTGCACGTCATCGGCGTCATCGGCGAATGCGCGGTACTCGGAGAGCGACTGCGTGCCCAGCTCGATGCGGTCCATGAGGAAGACCACCTTGTCGGCGTCGTGTGAGTCGGCTATGAGCTGGGCCGACTTGAAGCTCGTCATGGTCTTGCCGGAGCCGGTGGTATGCCATATATAGCCGCCAGGACGCCCCGGGGCGCTGCTCTTGGGCCTCTCGTCCCACTTGCATCTGCGCACCTTGTCGGATATGGCAGAAGCCGCGTAGTACTGGTAGCTCCGCATGACCTTCAAACAGCCGTCCGAGCTATCCGCCACGGTATAGAAGCCGATGAGCTGGTGTGCCATAGGGATGGAGAGCAGCGTGGAGGTGAAGCGCTTCCATTCGTCTGTTCCGGGTTTGTCGCCCGCGCAGACGGGCTCGTTGTTGAAGTCCTCCCAGTGGAAGAAGAAGTTCGGGTTGAACGCGCCCGTGCCGGGGTTGGCGAAATAGCGCGCCTCGTCGGGGGTCATCCCCACGAAGATCTGCGTCAGGCGGAAGAGCCCGGTGAACACGCCCTCGTGGGCATACTTCTCGATCTGACCGGTGGCCTGGCTGACGGGGATGCCGCTGCGCTTGAGTTCGATATGGATGACCGGCATGCCGTTGATGAGCAGGCACAAGTCTCCGCGACGGTCGTTCAAGATCTTGCTCTTCGCAGGATAGACAGGCTGCTGAGCGATCTGGTAGCGGCTCTGGCCGGCTGCAATCTCCTGACGATCATAGATTTTCAGGCTCACCTCCTTGCCCAGATGAAGTGCATCGTCTGGGTTGTCGCGCGTGATGGCGACAGTCTTTCCGTTGATGAACCCGTTGAGCGCGAGCGGGGTCTTGAGCGTTTCGATTTGTTCGATGACCTGCGCCATCTCGCCCTGGGTGAGAGGGCAGCCGTTCAGGCGGTCTATGTCGGCGTTGTTCTGGAATAGAATCTTCGCCCAGTTGTTGATGAGGTCCTGCTCGGTGGGATAGCGAAGCACGCCCCCCGCGTCGTCCCAGCCGTGCTGCTTCAGCACGGTGATGACCGCTTCCTCGAACGCGGCCTCTTTATCGAAAACCATGGCGAAACCTATCTACGAACTGCAAAAAGTTATGCACTTAACTATTGGCAATCATTATAAGACATAGGTACATCTACCTGGGAACAGCGTAAGTTGGGGGGATTATTCTTCGAAAGCAATGAGCGCTCATCGTCAATGGAGATCCTATCTGTCAGTGTGGCTAAAGGAATATATCCCGCATCGGAATCGAACAGGGATACAAATCCGGGTGCGAGCCTCGCGAATTACAAAGTGGTTCACAAGGGTGACGTTGTCTACAACAGCATGCGAATGTGGCAGGGCGCTGTTGGGTCAAGTGATTACGATGGTATTGTTAGCCCAGCTTACGTAGTTGCTAGACCTGTCATCGAGCTAGACTCAACATGCTTTGGCTATCTTCTGAAGCGGCCTGAGATGTTATATAAATATCTGTGCGATTCGCAGGGAAACTCGAAAGATACCCAGACTCTGAAATACAACAGATTCGCGGATATCGAAGTCACAATGCCAGTAAATCTCGAAGAGCAACGGGTGATTTCAGCTTGTTTGGGACGCATTGACACCCTCATCACCCTTCATCAGCGTATGGGTCCCATCTTCTGCTTTTGCGCACATGGATCAAGAACCAATTTCGCGTCCACTCTTCAAGGATAGCTTCGGATATTACGCTACCCGCGCCCCATCCCGAAGATACTCATGTCGCCATCGGCGCCAGCTTCAGGCGTCTTCGGCACAGCCGAGGGCGCCTTCGTTTGCGGTTCCTCTTCCGCTGGTGCGTCTATCGGCTCGCTGAGCGCCAGGAAGAGCCTCATCTGCAGAGAATCGCTCAACTCGCCGTAGGATGCCGCCAGCCGGACCTCCTTGGCCAACGCCGCCATCGAGCCCTTCAGCGCCTTCTGAACGCTCACAGAGGGCCTCACCTCAACTTGGGTATCGGTGAGCTTGGCGATGATGTAGTCCTGCCTGCTCATGCCGCTCCAGGCAGCCATCTCGCATATGAGCTTGTGCTCTTCGGGCGTGCAGCGAAACGCCATCGTCTTGCTGCGCTTGCGGGCGCTGTTCTCGCACGGCATCCTTCTTACCCCCTCGCTCCGTCGAGCGCGGCGGCCATCTCGTCCTGCTTCGTGGGGAACAGGTGCGCGTAGCGGTAGGTGATGTCCACCGCCTCGTGGCCCATGCGCTCGGCGATGGCCAGCGCGGAGAAGCCCATCTCGATCAGCAGGCTCACATGGCTGTGGCGTATGTCGTGTACGCGGATGCGCTTCACTCCAGACGCCTTGCACCCGCGCTCCATCTCGTGGGCCAGGAAGTGCTTGGTCACGGCGAACAGGCGCTCGTCGGGCGCAACGTCGTCGCGCAGCTCGATGAAGTCCGCCATCTCGTCGCGCAGGAAGGCGGGCATGACAATCGTGCGCACCGACTTGGGCGTCTTGGGGTCGGTCACGGTGTCCACGCCGTGGAGGCTCTGGTACGACTTGTTGATGCGAAGCCGGGAGCTCTCCAGCATGAAGTCGGACGGCGTGAGCGCCAGAAGCTCGCCGCAGCGTATGCCCGTCCAGTAGAGCAGCTCGAAGGCATGGAACGAGAGCGGCTTGTCCATGACGGCCTCGCTGAACCTCAGGTACTCGTCCTTGGTCCAGAACTGCATCTCGCCGCCCTTCTTCGAGCCTATCTTGTCGACCCTGCGCACCGGGTTGTCGGTGAGGCCGTAGTAGCGCTCGGCATGGTTGAAGATGGCGTTCAGTTGGTTATTTACCGTGCGCAGGTAGGTCGGCGCCCAGGACTTCCCCTCGGCGTCCCGGTGCTCGGTGAGCTCGTTTTGCCACCTGATGACGTCGATCGGCCTCACGTCGCACATGCGCATGTCACCGAAGAACGGCACGAGCTTGTCGTTGATGATGTACTCCTTGGTGATCCACGTGTGCTCGCGTATGCGAGGCTTCACCTCGGAGGCGTACACCTCGACGAACTCGGAGAACGTCATATCCATGGCCCCGCCGTTAAGGCTCTTGAACTGGCCTTCCCACACGGCGGCCTCCACCTCGGAGGAGAAGCCGCGCTTCGTCTTGTGGCGCTTCGAGCCGCGGGCGTCGCGGTAGTAGCACTGCACGTAGAACGTGCCGTTGTTGTCGTCCTTATACACGGGCATGTCAGTCCACCTCCGGGAAGTACAAGGCGTCGAAGACGTCGCTCCGGACGCGCCCGCGGATCACCACGCGCCCGCGCGCCTCCTGCTCGGCGTTTATCTTCCTGATCACCTCGTAGGCGCTGCCTTTCTTGATCCTCAGCAGCTCCGCGACCTCGTCGGCGTCCAGCATGTGCGGCCTCGGCGTCTTCGCCACCCTCTCGTCCATGGTTCCTCCTATCAACAGCGTACGCATACGTACGGTTTACAGATTCAGAGTAAACGTACATATCTGTACTGTCAATAGAATTGCGTACATTTGCGTACGCTGATAAGATATGTTGGTACGTAATTCCAGGAGGAGGGCGCATGTCCGTAGGCGAGAACATAAGGCGGTACCGCAAGTTGCGCGGCATGACGCAGGCGCAGCTCGCCGAGGCGGTCGGCCTGACCGAAGGGGCCGTGCGCCACTACGAGAGCGGCATCCGCGCCGTGAAGCCCGAGCTGCTCGAATCCATCGCCGCAGCGCTCGGCGTGTCCGTCAACGCCCTCAAGGATTACGGCGTCGAGACCGCAGGCGACCTCATGTCGCTGCTCGTGCGGCTGGAGGACTCCTTCGGCATCGTGCCCGCAGCCGACGGCTCGGGGCTCCCCCTGAACCCCAAGGCTCCGCACGCACCCAAAGCCGCGATGACCATCAAGCTGTGGGCAGAGAAGCGCGCGCAGCTCGAGAACGGCGAGATCGACGACAGCGAGTACGAGGACTGGAAAGCCTCGCTGTAGCGACTCCTAGCTATTTGCAATCAACGCAACCAAATCAGAACGCCAGGTTAGGCGGTGAGCGCCGCTCGCTCCTGCGTATGCTGAGTTTTTACTCCCCGTTGCACGCGGAGGCATTTCCGGCATGTCCGGGGAGTAAATGACGCGGTGGCTTACATGGCGGCACACGGCAGTACGCCGCGGCATTTCCCCTGATTACTCCCGTTTTCATTGAGATGGCGAGATTCTTTACTCCCCATTAACCACCTGGGGAAACGCTATGCGAAGACCGCCTAAAAGCCTATTGAGTTCGATTTGAGTTTCGCGGGGCCCGAAACGGCGCCGTTTCGCCCTCGGGGACAAAAACCGCGCGTCTACTCACTTGGGATAAATCCTTACTCCCATTCCTCCGAATACCGCCCCGTGCCTTGCTGTCTTGAAGCACGGGGAATAAATGGCGAAATCGCAGGTGAAAGGGAGTAAAACAGCAAAGAAAAAGCCTCCGTCCCAGCACTGGAACGGAGGCTAGATTATCGTATTTACTCACCGCCGTCGCTGGCGGCTTTGCCATGACTCTCGTACGAAACGAAACTCAACGGCACAGTGTGGCACTCAAAAGTGCAGGTCAAAGCCCTATCGGCTTACTCCCACTCGATCGTCGCGGGCGGCTTAGACGTGATGTCGTAGCACACGCGGTTGGCGCCGGGGACCTCAGCAACGATGCGGCCGGAGATGCGGGCCAGGACGTCGTAAGGCAGTTTGGCCCAGTCGGCGGTCATGGCATCGCTGGACTCGACGGCACGCAGGATGATCGGACGCTGGTAGGAGCGCTCGTCGCCCATAACGCCGACGGACTTAATGTCGGGCAGAACCGCGAAATACTGCCAGCAGCTGTGCTCGGAGTTGCGCTCGCCGGTCTGCTCAAACAGGCGCTGGTTGTAGGCATCCAGCTCCTCGCGCACGATAGCGTCGGCGTTCTTGAGGATCTCGAGTTTCTCCTTGTCGACCGCACCGATGATGCGGATGGCAAGACCCGGGCCCGGGAAAGGCTGGCGGAACACGATGTGACCCGGCAGGCCCAGTGCCAGACCAAGCGCGCGGACCTCGTCCTTAAAGAAGTGGTCGAGCGGCTCGATGAGGTCGAAGTGCACGCCCTCGGGGAACGGGATCAGGTTGTGATGGCTCTTGATGGTGGCCGTCTTGCCGCCCGTCTTGCGAGCGCCGGACTCGATGATGTCGGGGTAGATGGTGCCCTGAGCCAGGTACTTGACCGGCTTGCCATCGGTCTCGAGCTGCTGCGCCACGGCGAAGAACTCTTTCCAGAACTGCGTACCGATGATGCGGCGCTTCTCCTCGGGCTCGGTCACACCGGCCAGAAGCTCGGCATAACGGTCCTCGGCGTGGACGTGGATAAAGTCGACGTCAAACTGCTTGGTGAAGACCTCCTCCACCTGCTCAGGCTCGCCCTTGCGCAGCAGGCCGTGGTTGATGAACACGCAGGTCATCTGCTTGCCCACGGCGCGAGCACCCAGCGCAGCCACGACGGAGGAGTCGACGCCACCGGACAGGGCCAGAATCACGCGGTCGTCGCCGACCTTCTCGCGGAACTCGGCCGTCATGGTCTCGACCAGGTTGTCCATGCTCCAGTTGGGCTCCAGGCCGCAGATCTCAAACAGGAAGTTGCTCAGCAGCTGCTGACCATACTCGGAGTGCTTGACCTCGGGGTGGAACTGCGTGGTGAAAATCTTGCGCTCGACGCACTCCATGGCGGCAACCGGGCACACGTCAGTGCTGGCGGTAACGGTAAAGCCCTCGGGCACCTCGGAAACGGCGTCGCGGTGGCTCATCCACACGGTCTGCTCCATGGGCGTGGAGTTAAAGAGCTTGGCGCCGGCCGTGCGCGTGATGGTGGCGCGGCCGTACTCGCCCACCTCGGAGTGGCCGACCTTGCCGCCGAGCGTCACGGCCGTGATCTGATGGCCGTAGCAGAAGCCCAGGACGGGAAGGCCCAGGTCAAAGATGGCGGGATCTATAGACGGAGCGTCCTCGGCATACACGGAAGCCGGACCGCCGGAAAGGATGAGCGCAGAGGCGTTCATCTCGCGAATCTCGTCGGCCGAGATGTCGCAGGGGACAATCTCGGAATACACGTTGAGGTCGCGGACGCGACGGGCAATGAGCTGACCGTACTGCGCACCAAAGTCGAGTACGAGGACCTTTGCGGAAGCCTTTTGATCCATGGTTCCCCCTCTTGTTGGCGGGGAGCCGGTGCCCACCCGCGTGAATGAACGAAAATAGCCTTCATAGTGTACACGTTATATGGGGTTTCTCGCCCCTCGCAGCCATCAGCGCACGGCAAACGCACGACCTGGGCCCCTGTTTGACGGCAATTGAAGTGTTTTCAAACGTTACAGATGATGTAATACGTTTGAACATTGGACGCCCTGTGCCACAATACTGCCGAACGACTCCGCCTCTGCGGCGGCAAATACGATAGGAATACCAGCATGAAGCGCATCCTTCTCATCGCCACGGGCGGCACCATCGCATCGACCGAGGACGGCAACGGCCTCTCCCCCGCCCTGACCGGTGAGGAGCTCGCCCAGAGCGTCCCCGAGATCTCCTCTGCGAGCTCGACGTCGTGCAGCCCATGAACATCGACAGCACCAACATGCGCCCCAGCGACTGGATGTGTATCCGCGACGTCATCGTCAAGGGCTATGCCGACCACGACGGATTCGTGATTCTACACGGCACCGACACCATGAGCTACACCGCGGCGGCGCTTTCCTATCTGATTCAGGACAGCCCTAAGCCTATCGTGCTCACCGGCTCGCCAAAACCCCTCGGGAATCCCCTTACCGACGCCAAGCTCAACCTGTACCAGAGCCTGCTCTATGCGCTCGACGAGCATTCGCACGACGTTTCGATCGTGTTTGGCGGCGTCGCCATTGCTGGCACGCGCGCCCGCAAGCAGCGCACCATGAGCTTTAACGCGTTCATTAGCGTCAACTATCCGCCCATTGCCTACATCCGCAACGACCGCATTGTGCGCAACGGGCTTCACGGCACTCATCAGAATGAGAGCCCGGTGCGTTTCTACGACAGTATCAATCCGCGCGTATTTGTCCTTAAGCTGACGCCCGGCGTGAACCCGGGTATCCTGGACGCCCTAGCCGATAGCTACGATGCTGTAATTCTTGAGACCTTTGGCATTGGCGGTATTCCCGAGTTTGGCGAGTCCGGCGATTCGTTCCAAGAGGCAATTTTCCGCTGGGTCGATTCGGGTCGCACCGTCGTTATGACCACGCAGGTCCCCGAGGAGGGCCTTGACCTGGGTGTTTATGAGGTCGGCCGAGCTTACGCCGATCATCCGGGTATTTTGCGCGGCGACGATATGACCACCGAGACGCTCGTGGCCAAAACCATGTGGGCGCTCGGCCAGTCACGCGATGCCGCCGAGATCCAGCGCCTGTTCTACAGCCAAGTCAACCACGACCGTATCCCGATGGCGTAATTCAGTTGTCGACGGGTATCCCCTATTCGATGCCCTCGAGAAGCTCTGACACCGTCATGCCGAGTGCGGGCGCGATCTTAAATAGAACCTTGAGCGTGAAATTTGCCGTCCCATCTTCGATTCGGTCGAGGTAGGGTCGGCTGATTCCTGTCGCCACACAAAAATCAACCTTGGAGATACCAAGGTCCCTGCGTGTCTCTTCGACCCGCCTGCCAAGAATCTGTTTCGCACGTTCGTCCATGCAGCCGAGTTTGAAATGGAGCCGAACATAAACGTAAACTATAGTTTACGTTTTGCCGAATACACAGGAGTTTTCTATGTCGGGTTCTTCGGTCCGCATGTACCGAGCCACGCTTCGCACAAACAGCGCACCGCCCAAGCTCGTCGTCGTTGAAGCAGAAGCCCTTTCGCCCGATGAGCGCACGGCATTTGCATTGCTATCAAGTCGCGTCGCCGCCATTCTGGTCCCTTGCCCGGCGCAAGGTGAACTTGCCATCCAATGCCAAGCGCACAGCTGCTCGCTCAATCAGGCTGCCGTGATCGCAACCAGCCAACGCGGTCTGCCCCTTCTCCTGGAAGCCGGTATCGCACTCGCCCTTCGCGGCGCCGGATACGAAAACGAGGCCGCCGCCGACATGGTCTTTAAACCACGATCGAGCGGCGGCCTCGCAGCAGCCATTGAATATGCGTGCAGGCTCGTTGCCTAAAAGGACAAGCTAGAAACCAAAGCCAAAGCCCGTTCCAGTAATCGCCGAGTACATAAAGTAAACGTTGATCACGTTGAGGAACACACCCGTGATGCAACCGTTGCGCAGGTAGCGCTCGCACACGATGCGCGCCATGGCGGCGGAGTCATCATTATTTTTTGCCTGGCGTCCCGCCGTAAAGTACGTCGCCACGCTCAGCAGCAGATTGAGTACCGGCAGCGCCAACAGCTCGTAGCTCTTGCCCCAGCGCGTCACCTCGCCGGCGGCGTTAAACTTCGTTGCCACCTCGGGGCCAATGTTGGGGATAACACACGCTGCAACCACCAGCGGGATCACCGCAAGTACGAGCAGCGCAATACCCATGTACCCAGCTTTTTTGCCGTATTTAAACATATGCGTCGCCCTTACACGTTAAAGCGGAAGTGCACGACGTCGCCATCGGCCATGACATAGTCCTTGCCCTCAATACGCAGCTTGCCGGCGGCCTTGGCGCCCTGCTCGCCGCCGAGCTCGATGTAGTCGTCGTAGCCAATGACCTCGGCCTTAATAAAGCCGCGCTCAAAGTCGGTATGGATAACACCGGCGGCCTGCGGAGCGGTCGCGCCCTGACGAACCGTCCAGGCCTTGACCTCCATCTCGCCGGCCGTAAAGAACGACTGCAGACCGAGCAGCTTATAGGCCGCCTGCGCGAGCACGTCCAGACCGGGCTGTTCCAGGCCCAGGCTTTCCAGGTAGTCGGCGGCGTCCTCGGGATCGAGCTCGGAAAGCTCGGCCTCGATCTTGGCGCAGATCGGCAGCGGCTTGACGCCGTCGATGGGCGCCAGATCGTCGTTGAGCATATCCTCGTCCACGTTGGCCACATACAGGATGGGCTTCATGGTGAGCAGGAACAGCCCCTTGGCGGCGGCACGCTCCTCGTCGGTCATCTCCATGGATGCGGCGCGCTTGCCCTCGTTGAGCCAGGCAAGCAGGCGCTTGGCAACCTCGAACTTGGGCATGAGCTCCTTGTCGCGCTTGGCCTCCTTCTCGAGCTTAGGCAGCTGCTTCTCGAGCGTGCCCATGTCGGCCAGGATGAGCTCGGTCATGATGGTGTCGGCATCGCCGGCGGGATCGACGAACTCGCCCGTGCGGCCCACCTCACGCATGACGTTGGGGTCCTTAAAGTAGCGCACGACCTCGCAGATGGCGTCGGTCTCGCGAATGTTGGCCAGGAACTGGTTGCCCAGGCCCTCGCCCTCGTTAGCGCCCTTCACCAGACCTGCGATGTCGACGAACTCGACCGTCGCCGGCACAATGCGACCCGGGTTAACGATGTCGGCAAGCTTTTGCAAGCGGCTATCGGGCACGTCGACGATACCCACGTTGGGGTCGATCGTGGCAAACGGGTAGTTGGCGGCAAGGCCGGTCTTTTTGGTAAGCGCGGTGAACAGCGTCGACTTGCCCACGTTGGGCAGGCCCACGATACCGATGGAAAGGGACACGACAGCTCCTTTTGGTACAGGTACTTCAAACCGTATAAGTATAGCGCCGCCGCAGCATCCGGGCGAATCCGGACACCGCGGCGGCGCAAATGAAGCAGAGATAGAGCTCGCTGACTAGTCCGCGAGCTTCTCCACCTGGTCGAGCATCTTGTCCAGCTTGGCCTTTGCCTCGGCCTTGACCTTCTGGGCCTCTTCGTGGGCCTTGGCCTTCTGAGCGGCCTTTTCCTCGGCCTCGGGGTCGACAACGACCAGATTGGACGCATCGTGCTCGACCAGCTTGAGCGCATGCTCGGGGCACACCTTGACGCAGGCTCCGCAACCTAGGCAATACGTGGACTCCAGTGCAAAGCGACCGCTTCCCACCAAATCGCAGGCAAACGTGGGGCACACGTTGACGCACTCGCCGCATGACGTGCACTTGTCAAAATCGCATTCCGGTGTGCTCACCTGCATATTCTGGGCAAGCTCGGGGTGGTTCTGCAGCGTCGAGAGCACCAGCTGCCGCCCGTGCGTGAGCGAACGGCGACGCTTGGTCGTCGTGGTGCCGCACATGGTGTTGAGCGTACGCTCGAGCTGGGTAATCTGATGGCGATGAGCCTTGAGCTTTTGCGTCACCGAGGCCAGCGCCGCCGTCGCCGGATTGAGCTTGGTCACCGTTAGGCCCGTGGTGCGGGCAATCTTTTCCATGTACTCCTTGCGCTCGTACTCGCGGCGCTTATGGCACTTGAGGCTCTTGGGGTCGACCTCTAGGCCCATACCCGTGCCAGACCACTCTTCGGCCTTCGCAATCGCCTCGCCAAGAATGTCCTCACCGCCGGTGTTGCGGCATTTATCGCACACGCCCAACGGCAGGTACACACTCACGTTGGGATAGTCGGCCAGTACCGAGAACCAGGTCTCCGCCGTAATATCGCCCACGCAGGCAACGACGACTTCGTTTTCGCGCGGCATGCGCTTAAGGGCACGCGTGCAGGTAACGTAGGCGGTCTCGTGGCTCGTAGCCGCCGAGACAATGTCGTCGTAGACGTTTTTGGGTGCAAGGCGCGGAGAGATGATCGCCTCCGTCGGGCAAGTAGCGGCGCACAGGCCGCACTTGCGACAGGAGTCGAGGATCTCGATGGAGTCTTCCTCGACCTCGATAGCGTTGACCGGGCACACGTCCATGCACGCGGTGCAGCCGCTCTTTTCGTTTTTGCAGGTCAAGCACGGAATGGTGTTGCCGCGCGGGCGCTCCTTGTAGTCGGCAGGATTCCACTGCGGCGCCGATGGATCGAGTGCATCGGTCACGCCGCCAAGCGGGTTTTTAAGAAAGTCGAAACCCTTGCTGATCTCGATAATGTCATCAAACAGATCGTGTTCCTGCGCCATGCGCGGCCCCTCCCTGAGCAGTGCAAACAAGCAAGAGATAATGATACGCTATCGGCCCACGCCTCGGGCAAATTACACGCGGAGCATCTTTGCGGCAAATAGCCCATGGCCTATCGCCGCCTCGATTGCACAAGGTCAATCAAGTGCCAAGCTATGCCTCGCACATGAGCTGCACGAGCTTTTGTCTGGTCACCTTGGCCTGCTCGTTGGCCATATTGCGCTCGTTTCTAAAGACCGCATCCGCAACGCTCATCAGGTCGGTATCGGAAATCTCGCCAAGTCCCAGCTCCGCGAGCGTCGTCGGTAGACCAACGCGCTGGCAAAACTCGAGCACCTGATCAAGCTCGGGCGCACGCTCCAGGCGCAGCTGCACCACCAGGCCAAATGCCACGGCCTCACCATGCATGGCCTTGCACTCGGGCAGAATCGTCAGGCCGTTGGCTATGGCATGGGCAAGCGCTAAGCCACCACTCTCAAAGCCAACACCCGAGAGCAGAATATTGCACTCGATCAGGCGCTCAACCGCTGGCGATGTACGGCCCTTTTTGAGATCGCGCTTGGCAGCGACGCCGCACTCCATGAGTGTGTCATAGCAGGCACGAGCCGCAACCAAGGCCAAGTGTCCCGGCGCGCCACCGTGCTCGTTGGCGCCGTGCGCCGCGGCGCACGAACGCGCCTCGAAATACGTTGCCAGCGCATCGCCCATACCAGCGACCGTCATACGCAGCGGGGCCGCCGCGACCACGTTGGTATCGACCACGACCAAGTCTGGATTCTTCTCGAGCATCAGGTAGCGGTCGAACGACCCATCCTCGTGATACAGCACCGAAATCGCGCTGCACGGACCGTCCATCGACGCCGCCGTGGGACATACACACAACGGCAACTCGGCATAAAACGCAACGGCCTTGGCGATATCGAGCATCTTGCCGCCGCCAATGCCCACCACCATGTCGCAATACTCGGCCCGGGCTTCCTTGGCCATTTCGACAACGGCATCTTCCGTACACGGACCGTTGTAAATCTTAAAGAACGGCTCCC
>CAJJYO010000004.1 GCA_905197385.1 uncultured Collinsella sp. | reverse complement strand
TGCGCTATGCCGCCGATGTCTTTGGCGGGCGCATTGCCGAGGTCTTGCTCGATATCCTCGATACGCCGGTGTCCCCCGAGCTTCTGCCGCCCACGGGCGACGGCGAGATTGCACAGAAGACCGAGGATTTGGTGGGCCCGTATGAGCTGCACGACTACTTCCTCTACTACCTGCTGCGTTTTGGCTTTGAGCCGGGCAAGATCTACCGCATGGCGCTCAAGAGCTTCGAGGGCGTCTACGACGCCAAGACCGTCCACACGTGGCTACGTACGTTCTACCGTCGCTTCTTTGCCCAGCAGTTTAAGCGCAGCTGCCTGCCCGATGGTCCCAAGGTGGGTTCGGTGACGCTCAGCCCGCGCGGCGATTGGCGTATGCCGAGTGACGCTAGCTCGCGTCTGTGGCTTGCGCAGATCGACGCGCTCAATCCAGTTGACTAAGGTTGGCTAAATTGAACCAATACGGGGGTTGCAAGCGTTACACTTTTGCAATCTGATGGCCCGTATCGCGCGGCGCTCTTGTCGGAGCGCCGCGTTTTTTATATCGAAAGGTGGCACCATGCAGGCATCGCAGCGTCTCGACCGCTTTGGCGCGGAGGTCTTCGCCTCGCTCAACAACAAGCTTCTCGCGCTGAAGGCTCAGGGCAAGACCATTTACAACATGAGCGTGGGCACGCCCGACTTTAAGCCGTACGACCATGTGGTCGAGGCGCTCACGCAGGCAGCCCAAGATCCCGAGATGTGGAAGTATGCCCTGCGCGACCTGCCCGAACTCAAGCAGGCCGTGTGCGATTACTATGAGCGTCGCTTTGGCGTTTCGGGCATTACGCCGTCTATGGTGCAGTCGTGCAACGGCACGCAGGAGGGGGTGGGCCATTTGGGCCTTGCCCTGCTCGATCCGGGTGACACCATTTTGGTTCCCGATCCGTGCTACCCGGTCTTTGAGGCGGGTGCCAAGATCGCCGATGCCAAGCTCGAATACTATCCGCTGGTTGCCGAGCACAATTACCTGCCCTATGTGGCGGGTATCGATCCCGAGGTTGCCGATCGTGCCAAGTACATGATCGTGTCGCTGCCCGCGAACCCGGTCGGCTCGGTGGGCACGCCCGAGGTCTACGAGGAGATTATCGCCTTTGCCCGCGAGCATGATCTGTTGATCGTCCATGATAACGCGTACTCCGACATCGTGTTTGACGGCGAGCCCGGCGGCAGCTTCTTGCAGTATCCCGGCGCGCTCGAGGTGGGCGTTGAGTTCTTCTCGCTCTCCAAGTCGTTTAACGTCACCGGTGCCCGCATCGGCTTTTTGGTCGGTCGCGAGGATGTGGTCTCTGCCTTTGCCAAGCTGCGCGGCCAGATCGACTTTGGTATGTTCTTCCCGATTCAGAAGGCCGCCATCGCGTGCCTGAACGGTCCGCGCGATGAGGTCGAGGCGCAGCGTCTGAAGTACCAGGAACGCCGCGATGCCCTGTGCGACGGTCTTGAGGGCCTGGGCTGGGAGCGTCCCAACGCGCATGGCTCTATGTTTGTGTGGGCCAAGCTTCCCGGTGGTCGCACCGATTCCATGGCGTTTTGCGAGGAGCTCATGGAGAAGGCCGGCGTTGTGGTGACGCCGGGCGCGAGCTTTGGCCCTTCGGGCGAGGGGCACGTGCGTATGGCGCTGGTTTTGCCGCCCGACCAGATCGCTTTGGCTGTCGAGGCCATTCGCGAGGCGGGCTTGTATTAGAAACCTATTTCGACTCGTCAATAGCTCGAAACCGATTTCGTGCAGTTATTTTACGAATACTGCAAACAATTTCGGTAAACGGTCGATTTTTGGCTGCGAATAGGAGCATAATCAAAGTCCCGATTGGATGTATTGGGATTACGACAAGCCGCTCGGGTCGTTCCCGGGCGGCTTGTTTGTGGAGAGAGATGGGAGTTTCTAATGGTTAACGAGAAGAAGGTCGCTATTGTCGGCTGCGGTTTCGTCGGTTCGTCTTCGGCGTTCGCTCTGATGCAGAGTGGTCTGTTCTCCGAGATGGTCCTCATCGACGTGGACAAGAACCGTGCCGAGGGTGAGGCCCTGGATATCGCGCACGGCATGACGTTTGCCGAGCCGATGAAGATCTACGCCGGCGATTATTCCGATGTCGCCGACGCCGCCATGATCGTCGTCACTGCTGGCGCTGCCCAGAAGCCCGGTGAGACCCGCCTGGACCTGGTCAACAAGAACGTCAGCATCTTTAAGTCCATTATCCCCGAGATTAAGAAGTCCGGCTTCGACGGCATTCTGCTAATCGTCTCCAACCCGGTCGATGTCCTGACCTACGCCGCCATCAAGATGTCCGGCCTGCCCGAGGGCCACGTCATCGGTTCCGGTACCGTGCTCGACACCGGCCGCCTGCAGCAGATGCTCGGCGCTCACGTCGAGGTTGACCCGCGCGATGTCCAGGCCTATGTCATGGGCGAGCACGGCGACTCCGAGTTTGTCGCTTGGTCCAGCGCTCAGGTTGCCGGCGTTCCGCTGAACACTTTCTGTGAGCTTCACGGCCACTTGGAGCATGAGGCTGCCGAGAAGCGCATCGCCGAGGACGTCAAGAACTCCGCCTACACCATCATCGAGAAGAAGCACGCCACCTACTATGGCGTCGCCATGGCCGTCAAGCGCATCTGCACCGCCGTCATGCGCGATGAGCAGACCGTTCTGCCCGTCTCTTCGCTCATGGTGGGCGAGTATGGCCTGTCCGATCTTGCCATCTCCATGCCGACCGTCGTTGGCCGCGACGGCGTTGTCTGCCGCGTCCCCGTGCCGCTGAACGACGACGAGCAGCATGAGCTCACCGTCTCCGCCAAGGCCCTCAAGGACATCATCGACAGCGTCGATTTCTCCTGCTAAATCAAGCTCGCTAGAGCGAAAAGCTACAATGAAGGCGTCCGGGCCCACACGGTCCGGGCGCCTTTTTGGTGCAAAGTAACCTGACCCCAATGCACCATCCCAATGCACCATAGTTGATGGGAGGGCCATGTCGGATTCGCCTAATTTTTTGACCTATGCCCAGACGGCGTTTGATCCGTTTGAGGAGCGGCCGTTCTGCGCGGTGGATAGCCTCGTCTTTGCGTGGTTGTCCTATTTGCGTTTGCCGGGTGATATGGCGGAGCTGACGAACTGGCAGGGCCTAGACGTACGCGAGCTGCTGCGTGCCGAGTGCTACCGGGACATGATTGACGACTTGTGGGACCCGGAGGGGAGCAGGGCCTTGTTGGAGGCCGTGGCAGCAAGTCCTCGCTACCGTGGCGTGCACGTTTGCGGCTATCGTGCTGTGAGCGATATGGTGGCGACGGAGCAGTTCGCAGCCATGGCGTTCCGGTTTCCGGCGGGGTTTAGTTATCTTTCCTTCCGGGGGACCGATAGTACGATTGTGGGCTGGAAAGAAGACTTTAACATGGCGTTCCGGTGTCCTGTGCCGGCCCAGGAATCCGCGGCACGTTATGTGGACGAGGCGGCGGATGCGATTGGCGGGCCGCTTTTGTGCGGGGGTCATTCCAAGGGTGGAAACCTTGCGGTGTACGGTGCAGCGATGTGCTCCGATGTTGCCCGTGAACGAATCGAACGGGCGTATTCCCATGATGGCCCGGGCTTCGTCGAGGAGTTTCTGAACGGCGACGCCTTTGCCGATCTTTCCGGTCGAATCGACAAGACGCTACCTCGGTCGTCGATCTTTGGCATGATGTTCGAGACACAGGAGGACTATGCCATCGTTGAGAGCACCGAGTTCAGCCTGCTGCAGCACAATCCCTTTAGCTGGGTGGTTGATGGTCACGACTTCGTGTACTGTGAGCGCCTGTCTGCCGGTGCTCGATACGTTGATGGTTCCATTCGTGAGATGCTGCTTGCAGTGTCGCCTAGCGAACGCGAGCGTTTTGTAGATGCGTTGTTCTCCGTGTTTGAGGCTACGGGTGCTGAGCGGTTTGCGGATATCGCTGGGAATCTGCGCGAGAGCCTACCCGTGATGCTCCAGGCAGCGCAAGGCTTTGACAAGGATACGCGACGCTTTGTCTCGCAGACCATCGTTGCGATTCTTAAGTGTGCGCTGCTGCCCAAACGACCCCAGATCGACGTGCCCGCTGCCGGCAAGAGTTTGGCAGAACAGCTCGAGGCTTGGCAGTCCGAGCTCCTGCGCTAACCATTGGTGCAAGCAACCTGTCCCCGATGCACCAATCTTCGAAGCGCCTGGGGCGGGCTCGACCGCTATACTGATTCGTGCCGAAATCGATCTAGAACGGAATGCCGTATATGAAAATCAATCACGCGATTCTGCATATCCTGGACTTTGACTCTGCCGTCAACGTCATGAGCCAGCGCGAGTTGGATATCGAAAGCCGTACTGTCCGCAACTTCGTGACCACACATCTGCGTCGCGCGCGCACTTCGGCCGATAACAAGCGTGCCACGTTTGCCGAGAACTCCGTATTCGGCGGCGAGCTCAAGAGCTATTTCTTTGGTGAGCGTGAGTTCGTGGACCTGTCGCAGCAGATTGCGGAGTTCATCTCTTCCGAACTCACCAAGGCCGAGAAAGCTGAGTCCACCGACGTGCTCGTGGCTGATTTTGACGACGATGAGGATGCCCGCTGGTTTGCCGTGATGCTGCTGGGCTCCAAGCAGGCCTTTATGCACGAAGTGGGCCGCGAGGAAGGGGAGGTGCGCAACGACATCGCGCGCCACTACGCCATTCTGCCGAACCCCTCGCAAAAGGTGCCGAGCTATGCCATCGTGCGCGCGAGCACCATGGAGATCGGCTATGTGGACAAGAAACGCAAGATCGCCGGCGAGGACCGTATGCTTATCCCCGATGGCCTGCTGCAGTGCGACACGGGCGTATCGGGCAAGGAGGTCATCGACACCGTGACGCGTGTGGTCGAGGAAGTCGCCGGGGAGCACGGTGCCAACACGGCCGTGGCGCTCGCAAAGGTTAAGGCCGCTGTGGCCGAGAAGGTCGAGGATGACGAGGAGCTGCCGCCTTGGGATATCGTCGACGAGGTCTTTGAGGACGAGCCGGTCATCAAGGAGAGCGTGCGCGCGGCACTGACCGAGGAGAAGGTGCCTGAGCGTGTGCCCGTGGAGCGCAAGCAGGTCGAACGCGCGGCGGTGCGCAATCACAAGATTCGTACCGACACGGGTATCGAGATCAGCTTCCCGGCAGAGATGGGTTCGAATTCCGAGTACATTGAGTTCGTCAATGAGCCCAACGGCCTCATCTCCATCGAGCTCAAAAACATCGGCAGCATCGAGAATCGATAAGTTGTGTTACGCCTACAGCGGGAAAGCAAAGGCCGGAGCCCTGGATGGGGTTTCGGCCTTTGTTGCTTGGGGCTGAATTACGTTGCAGGTTGAGCATGCGTCAGCGAAAACGACCCAGAGCGAGCAAGGTGACGTGAAAGAGGAGGGCATAGGCCTTTTGGCCATGCCCGACGATTGAACGTCAGATTGCCGCTCTGGCGGGCTTGCAGCGTCGAGCCGTTACGCGGTTTGGTAAAACCGCGTAACTTACATGACCATAACGTAGCGCGATCCCACGTAGTACTGCTTACCCATCAGGACCGGCTCGCCATTGGGGCCCGTGAAGCCGGCACGCAGGTTGAGCAGCGGATCGTGCGGAGCAATGCCCAGCTCGGCCGCCTGCTCGGTATTGGCACGAACGGCCTCGACCGTGCGGTAGTCAACCGAGACAATCGGCGTTCCGCCAACACGCTCGACCTCGGCAAAAATCGACTTGTCCTCAAGATCGGCCGTCAACAGCTCACGGTAGGCGTCAAACGGCACAAAGATGTTCTCCTCAAAGATGGGCTCGCCGTCGGCTGTACGCACGCGCTTAATATGCAGCAGCAGCGCGTCCTTCTGCAGGCCAAAGAACTCCATCTCGTTTTGACGTGCCGGCACAATCTGGCGATCGACCACATGTGCGCCCGCCTTCATGCCATTATCGGCACACAGCGCGGTAAACGTCTGCAGCGTCGAAGCGTGGAACTGGCGGTTGATGTGCGGCGTGGAGACAAAGGTGCCACGGCCCTGCTGCTTAACCAGGTAGCCATCGGAGCACAGCTCCTCGACGGCGCGGCGCACCGTAATGCGGCTCACGTCGTACTGCTCGGCTAGCTCAAGCTCGGACGGAATACGCTCCTTGGGTGCATAAACACCTTTCTCGATCGCATCCTTGATTTCGTCGTAAATCTGCTGGTAAAGCGGTGCATTTTTGGGCGCAGGCATATCTAATCACTCTTATCGAAATATCGAAATAACTAATACGTATATAACGTCTAGTTTCATATTACCTCATAATGATAAAACGATACACCCTCCCTACCAAAAAGCGACAGCTTCATTTTGGTAGGTTTTATCTGGGCAAACGAGAGCCTCTCGAAAGCAACGGGGCTTTCGGGGGGGCTCGTTCGGATGGGTTGCGCAGGACCGGCAAAATGCCAATACCCTACTTGCCGTCGTCCTGCTGCAGACTGTCCTGTTCGCTGAGGCGCGCCTGCCTGCTGGCCATGCGTGCGGGCTTGTCGGGATCGGGAACGGCCGTGGGCATGGGCTCGTCGACATGACCACCCCACCAGCCGCCCACAAAGTTGAGCGTGTGGAACACATTGATCACGGCGCCGGGATCAACGTCGCACACCAGCTTGATAATGTCCTGACTCTCGTAGGTCGAGACAACGGTGTTCAGCAGGTACATCTTTTCGCGGCTATATCCGCCGACGACCTCGGCGCAGCTAATGCCGTGCTGAAAATGGTTTACGTAGGCAGTCATGACCTCGTCTGCCTTACGCGTCGTGATCTGCAGCGTCACGCGATCGTAGCGACGATAGAAACTGTCGATGGTCTTGGTCGAAATAAACTGGAACACGATGGAATACGCCGCCTTGTCCCAGCCAAACATAAAGCCAAAGATCGCCAGGATAAAGCAGTTGAAACCAAAGATGACGCCCCAGATGGTCTTGCCCGTGTGGTTGGAAACCCACAGCGCGATAAAGTCGGTGCCGCCGGTGGATGCGCCGGATTTAAGTGCGATGGCAGCGCCCAGACCCGAGACCACGCCGCCAAAAATGATGAGCATGATCTTGTCGCCCAAAAATGGAGCGAAGTGAAAGACGTTGAGGAACAGCGACGAGAGCACGACCTGCATCATCGAGAAGATGACGAAGCGCTTGCTAATGCCGCTCCAGCATAGGAGCGCCACGGGGATGTTGAGCGCGAGCATACCGAGCGAAATATCGATGTGAACGCCACCCAGCGAGGTAACGCGATCGAGCAGGACCGCAACGCCGGTAAGACCGCTCGGAAGCAGGTCGGCGGGCTGAATGAACGCCTGGATCAGGAATGTCTGGAGAACGGCGGAAATCGTGACCGCCACGGCAGTAATGGCGCGGCGGACGATGGTAAGGCGGCCGAGCACGAGCACGCGGTCCGTGAGCTGATCGATGGCGTTCGCCACGCGGGCTCCTTTCGAAGGCAAATCTGGTTGTGAGGCATGTCGGCGATTGTAGCACGGAGCATGCGGGGGCGCTTCAATTCACCCTCCCTCGACAACCAAAGCGGGACCAGCAACCCCACGACCAAAGGCCCAAATAACAAGTGAGTAGACTTTACGCGACCTGCAGAGCACACCCAAAACCGCCACCCCTGTGACCTGCGGTTTTACTAGAGCAGATGCGCTTTGTGCTCGTCTTGCACCAAAAAGTCTACTCACTTAGTCCGAATCGAAGCCAAACGGATCCAAATAGATGACAAATTAAGCCAATCCGCAGCAAAAGACGCGTGAATCAGTGCTTCTCGCGGCGGATTGACGCTACAAAGCGGCCAAAATGTCGGTCAGATTATCGATAACGGCATCGGCTCGCGATTGATCGAGGTTGACACCCTCGTGCGGACGCAGCGCCAGGACGCGGGCGCCGGAGCGCTTACCAGCCTCGATGCCCAAAGGCGAATCCTCGATAACCAGGCACTCGGCAGGCTCCACCCCCAGTGCCTCCATGGCACGCAGGTAGATCTCGGGGTCGGGCTTAAACGCACTGCACTCGTGACCGCTGATGGTGTAGTCCAGCACGTCGGGGATACCGGCAATCTCCACCAGCTCGTCGATCAACTCGCGATAGGACGAGCTCGCGATGGCACACTTCACGCCGCGCTCGTGCAGTGCGCGCATCACCGGCTCCGTCTGCTCGTTGAGCAGCTCGGCATACGGAACGGGATGGTCCGGGCTATAGACCTGCTTGTACTCCACGCGCAGACGCTCGCGCAGCTCAACATCGTCGGGCACCAGCGCCTCCCAAATGGCCGGCTCGTTAGACCCCGAAAGATCGGGGATCTCGTCAAAGTGGAACCCCTTCTCCTCCATAAACGCCACGCGACGACGGTTGTAGAACCACTCGGTATCGACCAGCACGCCGTCCATGTCAAACAGCACTGCTTTGATCATACGCATCTCCTCCCACCTGCCAAAAAGGGACAGGTTTATTTTGGTGGGTTTTATCTGGGGTTTTGTGGCGCGACGGATACGCCCTCCCCAGAGCAAAAAAGGGGACGGGGCGCAAACCCCATCCCCTCTCAATCAACCCGTAAGGTCTACTTACTTGTGATTAGTAGGAAAGCTTCCACATGTAGCGACGCATGGTCAGCGGGTGCTGACGGGCCTCGGCGATCTGGTTGCCGTACTCGCGCATAACGGCGAGGTGCAGCAGCGGGTTGAAGTAGGTGATGACGCTCGCGGGCACGGCGTCAGCCAGGCCGTAGTCCTTGGAGTCGATCAGAGCGACCTTGGCGCCCATGCGCTCAAGGAAGGTGAGGGCGCGGGCGTCCATCGGACGGGTGGCGCCATCGGACATGAAGAAGACGTAGGGCTTACCCTCGGTGGAAACCTCGAACGGGCCGTGGAAGTACTCGCCGGTGTTGTAGGCGGCGGCGTCGATCCACTGCATCTCGGTGAACAGGAAGGCGGCGTGAGAATAAGCCATCTTCTCGGAGGCACCGGAAGCCATGAAGTAGATCATCTTGTCGTCCTTGAAGTCCTCGGCGAACTTCTTGGCGAGCTTCTTGCAGTGCTGAGCGGCGTTCTCGCAGAGATCGAAGATGTTGGTGAGGCCGGTGATCATGTCCTCGTAGTGGTCATAACCCTCGGTCTGCTGAAGGATCTCGAGAGCAAGAGCGATGGCGTAGCCGGGCTTCTCGCACTTGGCAGCGTAGTTGGCGTGGAAGCCGTGGACGATGACGTGGTCGGCGTCGACGGTCAGAGCGGAGCCAGCCTTGTTGGTGAGGGAGACGACCGGGCAGTTGTGCTTCTTGGCGGTCTTGTTGGCCTCGACGGTCTCGGGCGTGGAGCCACCGAGGGAGCAGGTGATCACGAAGGTGTGCTCGTTGACCCAGGAGGGCGTGTCGTAGTTGAACTCGTTAGCAGTGAAGATCTGAACGTTCAGCTTGTCCGTGTTGTTGGCCAGGAAGTACTTGGCGGGGTACAGGTCGGACATGGAAGCGCCGCAGCCGACGAAGGCGACGCTGTGGATCTCGTGGTTGGACAGGACGTCAGCGACGATCTGCTTAGGGAGGTTAAGGTCGATCTCGTACATCTGACACATTCCTTTCGATTTTTGCGGCGCCACATTGCCGGGCGCACGCAGGGTTACCGTGATTTGGACCGAGTCGCCGGCCCGTTGAGGATGTGACAAAGGGACTGCCCTTTGTCACGTATAGGGATGGAAGCCTGCCTGGGGTATGGGATGCCAGGCAGGCCCCGGGGGAAAGCGGTTGGACGCTTGGTCGCGACTAGGCCAGGATGCCGGCCGCGGAGAGGGCGATGCCGCCCACGATGGCGATCACGAGAAGCCAACCGGTGTTGACGTTCTTCTTGATGAGCCAGTACATAAGGCCGGTGAGGCCAAGGGAGATCATCTGGGGCATCATGCCGTCCAGGATGTCCTGGATCACAACGGTGCCGTCAGCGAACTGCAGCGGGGTGGTGGCGCCGATCAGCGTGGCGATCATGCCGCCCACGGACATAAGACCCACGATGCCGCAGACATACATGAGCTTCTCCATGAGGTCGCCGCCCTGAAGCTTGCTCAGGTACTCGTGGCCGCCCTGATAGCCCATCTTGGCTGCGAACCAAGTGATCAGCACAGCGGGGACGATGGAGATGAGCATGGCCAGGATCGGGCCCATGATGGAGCCCTGCTGAGCCAGCTGAACGCCCAGACCAAAGGCGATAACGCGGATGGTGCCCTGGAAGAAGGAGTCACCGATGCCGGAAAGCGGACCCATGAGGGAGGTCTTGACCGCGTTGATCGAATCGGGATCGAAGTTCTCGGGATCCTTGGCGTACTCCTCCTCCATGGAGGCGGCGAGGCCCAGGATGAAAGCGCTCGTCTGCGGGGTGCAGTTGTAGAACGCCATGTGACGGTGGTAAGCCTCTTTCTTGGCCTCGAGCTGCTTGGGGTCAGACTCGTCGGGATAGAGGCGGTCGAGCGTGGGAACCATGCCGTAGAGGAAGCCCATGTTCATCTGACGCTCGTAGTTCCAAGAGGCCTGGATGGCCCAGGAGCGCCAGAAGAACTGGCTGACCTTCTTGTTCAGGGACACGTCCTTGGTTGCGGTTGCCATAGTGTGTTCCTCCTTAGTCTTCGTCGTCTTCGAGCGGATCGTAGTCGGAATCGACACCGGCGGCTGCATGGGAACCGTTGAACTTGAAGCCCATGAAGACGACAGCCAGGCACACACCGATCAGAGCGACCGCGATGACGGACAGGTTGAGGTAAGCGGCGAGCAGGAAACCGATGAACAGGAACGGAGTCATACCCTTCTTGATCATCATGGTGAGCAGCAGGGCCAAGCCGTAGGCGGTCATGATCTTGGTCGAAACGTTAAGACCAGTGGACAGCCACTCGGGAACCATGTTGACGATGGCCTGGACCAGGTCGGTGCCAACAAAGACGGCGAGGAAGATCGGCAGGAAGTACATGACGGCGTACAGACCGGAGCCGGCGCAGATGTGCATGCGGTAGGCGGTCTTGAACTTTCCGTTATCGATCGCGCTATCTGCCACATGGGTGAGGGCGGCGATGATGGAACGGAACACGATGCCGAGGAGCTGACCCAGGACGGCGACCGGGATGGCGATCGTCATGGCGGTCTCGGCGGAAGCATCGGTCAGGCACGCAAAGGCAGCGGCCACGATGCCGCCCAGGACCATATCGGGCGGAACGGCGGCGCCGACCTGCACCAGGCCCATGGACACGAGCTCGACGGCAGCACCGACGGCAAGGCCGGTGGGCACATCGCCCAGCAGCAGACCGACGAGCGTAGCGCCAACGAGGGGCTGCTCGAAGTTAAGACGACCGAGCAGGCGGGAGTCCCACATGCAGAACACGCCGACGAGGCCGACGAGCACCGCACTGATGAACGTATTCATACCCTTCTCCTTTCAGTCAGGCAAAAGCCTGGTTGATTACAGCTTGGCGTCGATGTCGACGCTCTGATACGTAGGGGTCTGCTGGACGTAGAGCTTGATGCCCATGTCGAGCAGCTGGTTGACGTCGGCCTTCTGGGTGGCGTCGAGGAAGACGGAGCTGTCCTTGCCTCCGACCTGATCGGCACCGTCGTGGTTGGCGGTGGCGCCCAGGTTGATGGCGTCGAGCTTGTAGCCCTGGCAGAACTGCAGCATCTCGGCGGTGTTGCCAAAGACGAACATGACGCGCTCGCCGAGGGTGTTGAGCTTGTCCATCTTGGCGAGGGCACGCTCGACGGTGAAGACGTTCAGGCGAACGCCCTGGGGCTTGGCCAGCTTGAGAGCGCCCTTCTTGATGTCATCGTTGGCGGCAGCGTTGTCGACGACGATGATGCGCTCGGCCTGGACCTTGGTGGTCCAGGTAAAGACGACCTGGCCGTGCAGCAGACGGTAGTCAAGACGTGCGAGGACGATCTTGGCGGGACCGGAGCTGTGACGGGGCGCCTTGGCCTTCTTGGCGGGAGCCGCGGCAGCCTCGACCGGTGCGTTGGGGTTGGTCAGGCCGGTGCGGGCCTCGTTGATGAGGGCCGCGAGCTCGGCGCCCTTGACGGGGACGGGGCTCATAGCGAGCGTCAGTGCCAGCGGAATGTTGAAACCGCTGACAACCGTGAACTTCGTGCCGTTCTTGGAAAGCTCGACCATGCTGTTGTTGACCGAGCTGCCGAGCATATCGGTCAGCACATAGACGGTGTCGTCCGCGTTGAACGTGGCGATCATGGCGTCCACCTTGTTGGCGATGGGCTCCTTGTCGTCGCGAGCAAGCGACACGACGTGGACGTTCGACACGTCGCCGAGAACCATCTCGAGCGTGTCTTTGGCGCCTGCGGCCAGGCCGCCATGAGATGCGAGAATGATCTGATTCATCTTGCCTCCTCCTTTTCATTATGGTCATTATAACGTCTTATACGTTGCTTATATTGCTAATTAGTATAAAGACCGTTCGCGGGTGAAAATCGACCGTTGACGGGTTTAACGTACTCGAAACGTTTGGCTAGGTAGGCCGGCGCTAGCTGGATAACCCCAGGTCAGACCCTGCGCGCAATCCCCTATCGCACGAAGTACCAGGGGCTTTCCTGTACGGTGGGTTCCAGCGCAATGCCGGTGCGTTCCTTAAACAGATCCATGTCCTGAGATTTTTCGGTCCACCACGCGTTGGGCTTAAAGGTCATGCTCTCAATGACATGACCGACAAACACACTGTTGCGCAGCTTGGAGAAGTCGGTGTTCATAATCAGGATGGACGCGAGCACCAGCACGATGCCCAGGACTTTAATCGCGCCGGCGGGCTCGGCGTAGACACCAATGCCCACCAGTACGGTGACGACCGTCTCGAATGACATTACGACGGGAACTTTCGACGTCTCGAGCCCCATGGACAGACCCTGCATATATAAGACATAGGCCACGGCTGTAGGGATGAGTCCAAAACCAAAGAACAGCAGCAGCAGCTGTGGCGACATTGCCGCGGCGACATCTGGCCACGGAGCCGCGATAGCCGCCATAACCGCACCGCCAAAAACAAGGCCCCAAAACGTGACAGCCAGCGGGTGGACCGTCTTGGTTGCTATCCGGCTAAACACCGCGAGCGACGCGCCACAAAAGCCCGCGATCACGCCCGACGTGACGCCCCAAACCGAAAAATGGAAACCGGAAAGGTCGCCATTGGTCACTGCAAGTACACAGCCACCGATATTAAAAGCGATGGCAACGAGCTTGTTGGGAGTCACATCCTCGCGATAAAGCACGCGGCCGAGCATGACGCCAAACACCGGCGAGGTGTAGAGCAGCACCGAGGCCGTGGACATGCCCACCTCGCCCATGCACTCGTAATAAAGCGTGTTAGCGGTGGCGAGGCCGATAATGCCAAGAAGCGCACAGGGAACAAGCTCTTTAGGACTTGCCTTGAACAGTGCCAGGGGACCCGATGCTTTTCCCTCACGATCGCCTCCCTGGCAACCCATGAACGCCAAGACCGGAGCCATTAAGACGGCACCCGACAACAGGCGAAAGGCCGCCATGCTCTGAGACGAAACGCCCATGGCCGAGATGCCGTTTACAAAGATTCCGATGCTGCCCCACATAAGCGCGGCGATCAGCACCAGCACATAGCCCAGATTGCTTTTCTTCAACGCAGCCTCCTCGGTATTGTTTCCAATATGTTTCATACTACGTTATAGTCGTTATATACATTTTTCAAGACACAAATCGGCGAGCGGAAAAATCTGCTCTACCGCTACAACCCATTGGTGCAAGGGGGTCAGGTTCATATGCGCCAACTTGGTGTAAAGTAACCTGTCCCCAATGACTAGGACTGTCCCCAAGTGTCGAACGTCTCCAAGTGCCGCATCTGGGCCAAGGCGACGCCGATGCTTTGGCAACGCCAGCGAAAACCCACCTGAGCGAGCAAGGTGCCTTGAAGCGAAGCGGCATTGACCTTCTGGTCATGCCGCTGAAGCTGAAAGGCAGATTGCCGCTCAGGTGGGTTTGCAGCGTCGAGCCGTTACGGCGTTTGGTAAAACGCCGTAACTAATAATCCAGCTTCCACATGTAGCGGCGCGTCATGTAGTCCTTGTGAGTAACGGCAGAGAGTGCACGCATATACACGTTGTTGAGGATCGGGGCAAAGATCAGGTGGTTGAAGTACTCGCTCACGCTGTCCTTGATGTCGTTGAGGCCGAGCTCCTTGGCGTCAAGCTGATAGACGCGCTCGCCACCGTACTGGTTGACGAAGCGGATGCCGCGCTCGTCGTTGCAGCGGCTGCGGCCGACGCTGATGAGCTGGAACAGCGAGGTACGCTTGTCCAGGATCTCGAAGGGACCGTGGAAGAAGTCGCAGGTGTTGATGGTGCAGGAGTCAATCTGCAGCATCTCCTGCACGTTGCAGATGCTAAAGACGTAGGCGGCACCAAAGAGCGGACCCTGAGCCATGACGTTGATGCAGGGCTTGTCGGCGTTCTGCTCGGCCCACTTGGCAGCAAGCGGACGGGTGTACTCGACGGCCTTGCGATAGATGGGGTCGACCAAGTCGAACGCGGCCATAGCGGTCTCGTACTCGGCATAGCCCTCGGTCTGCTGCGTAAGCTCCATGGCGATCATGGTCACGACGGCGGAGTTGGTGCGGCCCATGCAGGACTCGTCGACGGCCAAGCTGTCGTACTGGATCTTGTAGTCGCAGACCTCGGTGAGGCCGGACTCGTCAACATAGATGGCGATGGTGCTGGCGCCGTGGTCCTTGGCGACCTGGGCGGCGACGATGGTCTCCTTGGTGCCGCGCATGGACACGACGACGGCCAGGGTGTTCTCGTTGACGTAGGCCGGGGTTGCGTGCACGAATTCGTTGCTGGTGTAGCTGGAGCTCACGACCTGCGTGGCCTCGTGCTCCATAAAGTATTGAGCAGGGTAGTTGCCGCCATTGGATCCGCCGGCGCCAATCCACACGACGCGCTTGATACCGCCCTTGTCTGCCTTGTCAGCCAAAACCTGGGAGACGACATCCTTAACCTGTTCCTGAGTAGTCATCGTGCATCAGCCTTTCTTCTCGTTTGATGCTCTCGATGGCATACAAGTTACATACATGTTTTGGTTATGTCGACTAGTTGTATGCTATATTTGTCTTAGAAATTTTGCTGGTAAGGTTTTCGATTGTTCGTTACCAGCAGTTTTGTTCTTGTATTGAATACATGCTTGCTTAGTTAGGCATACAAGTTAGATATAGGTTGGCAATATGAGCGTCTCATCTAAAAAGAAACTGAGCCAATACGAGCGCTTGGCGGGCATGCTGCGCGACCGCATCGCCGCCGGCACCTACGCGCGCGGAGACAAGCTGCCGTCCGAGATGGAACTCATGGACGAATCGGGGCTGTCGCGCAGCACCGTGCGCCATGCCCTTAAGGTGCTCGTTGATGAGGGCCTGGTTCGCACCGAGCGCGGACGTGGTGCCTTTGTGGCCGACACGCCCGCGCTCCACGAGAACAACCTGGTGTTTTCGAGCTATACCAAGCAGGTCGAAGGCCAGGGCATGAAGCCCACCACGCGCACCGTGGACTCGGGCTTTACCAAGGCGGGCGGCAGCATAGCTAAGTTCTTTGATGCCGCCGTGGGCAGCAAGCTCGTCAAACTTGTCCGTCTGCGTTATCTGGACGATGCGCCGCTGTGCCTGGAGACCACCTATCTACCACCGAGCTTTGAGGCACTCATCGATCGCGATATCAACGGTTCGCTCTACGCCACGCTGCGACAGGAGTTCCATCGCGCACCGGCACAGGGGCATAAGACCTTTGAAGTGTGCTATGCCTCGCAAAACGAGGCGTTTTTGCTCAACGTTGAGCGCGGGCAGGCGCTGATCCTGATCACCGACTACGTCCACGACACCGACGGCCGCCCGCTCCATGTCTCCAAGCGCATCCAACGCACCGACCGCGCCAAATACACCGAGCCCATCGGCTAACCTGCCAAAATAGACCTGTCCCTAAATGGTAGGTTTGGGGAGGTCGGGGAACCAGGTTGGTTTGGGTTGGTTGGGCGTGCGCTCGGCTAGGACCAGCTCCATCCAACACATGTCGTACCAGCGACCGAACTTTTGGGCACAGCGGTCGAAGGCACCCACCAGGCGATATCCCATATGGGCATGGAAGTCCTGACTGTTGTGCGTCAGATACTCGTCGTCCTTGTCGTGCGGCACGGCAATGAGCGCGCACATATTGGTGATGCCCATCGCGATCAGACATTGCTTGAGCGTATCGTGCAACTTGCGGCCCAGCCCGCCGTGGCGCACGTCGCACGCCAGGTAGATCGACGTCTCGACCGACCAGTCGTATGCCTCGCGGCTGTTGAGCGGGCTCACATAGGCATAGCCTACCGGACGCCCGTCCAGCTCCATCACCAAATACGGATAGCGCTTGAGCGTACGCTCGATGCGCCCGGCGAACTCCTCAACGCTCGGCACCTCGTATTCGCAGGTAATCGCCGTCTGGCGCACATACGGCTCATAGATGGCAAGCAACGCCGGCGCGTCTTCGGGCGTCGCCAGGCGAATCGTCGGCTCGGACATCTCGGTCATACAACCCTTCTCCCCCAAAAGCAAAGGCCACCCTGCGCCAAACCCGGCGCAAGGCGGCCCCTCGTCATTACATCAGGCTACAGGACAGCCGCCAGCGCGTCGATGTCCTCCTGCGTCGTGGCCCAGCTGGTGCAAAAGCGCACCACCGTATGAGTATCGTCGTACTTTTCCCAGTACTCGATCGCCGCATGCTCGCGAATGCGGGCCATATCCTCGTTGGGCAGAATCACGAACTGCTGGTTCGTGGGCGTCTCCAAGAAGAACTGGTAGCCGCGCTCGTGCAGCACACGACGCAGCGCCCGAGCGGTCTCAATCGCCTGGCGACCAATCTCAAAATACAGGCCATCGGTAAAGAGCGCCTCAAACTGGACGCCCGTCAGGCGGCCCTTGGCCAACAGCGCGCCGTGCTGCTTAATGCGCGGAATAGGATGCGCCGGGGCGTGCATGCCACAGAACACCACAGCCTCGCCGCAAAGCGCACCACACTTGGTGCCGCCGATGTAGAACACGTCACACAGCTGCGCCAGCTCGGGCAGGGTAATGTCGCACTCATCGGCCGCCAGCGCATAGGCCAGGCGGGCGCCATCCACAAACAGCGGAATCTCGCGCTTCTGGCACACTGCGTGAATCGCCGCGAGCTCGGCCTTGGAGTACAGCGTGCCGTACTCGGTCGATAGGCTCACGTACACGGCACCCGGAAACACCGTGTGCTCGTAGCTCTCGTTTTCGTAGAACACCTGGATATAGTTCTCGAGGTCCTCGGCGTGCATCTTGCCCTCGTAGCCGGGGATGGTGAGCACCTTGTGGCCGCCAAACTCGATGGCGCCCGCCTCGTGGCAAGCGACGTGGCCAGTCTCGGCAGCAACGACGCCCTCGTACGGCGCAAGCAGCATGTCGATCACCGTCGCGTTAGCCTGCGTGCCGCCCACCAGGAAAAACACGTCGGCGTCAGGCGCCTGGCAGGCCTCGCGAATAAGTTGCTTGGCACGCTCGGTATGCGCATCGGTACCGTAGCCGGGCTGCGGCTCCATATTGGTGTCGACGAGCGCCTGCAGCACTGCCGGGTGTGCGCCGTGGGAATAATCGTTGTTGAACGCGAGCATGGCAATCCTCTCTTACCGGGTATCGGCCAGATGATTCAAACGGAGCTATTGTACGCCGTTGGGATAGGCAATGCGCGCGGCGAGACACTCAAGCGCCAGCACCAGGGCAAAGCCGCAGCTCACGTCGCTCAAAAAGTGTGCGCCGATCACGATGCGGCCAAACGCGACGAGCGCCGCGACCACAGCTGCCGCCCAAAAGATCACGCGGCGACGCGAAGGTTTTTCCTTAAAAGCCGCCGCGGGAAGCCCGGCGAGCATAAGGCCGATCGCCGCATGCGCCGTGTGTCCGCTCGCAAACGACTTGAACCCGTCCTTGATCACGCCGGCGGCGATATAGGTCCACTTGTCGGGATTGCCGATCACCCACCACGGCTGAAACTCGAGCCCCTGCGTCACCTCGATCACGCGCATGCGCGGGCGCGACCACAGCGGCTTGACGATCACGTTGAGGATAATGGCCTGAGCGACCCACACGGCAAGCACCATCAACGCCCAGCGCGTGAGCTCATCGGGCTCGGTCGTGCGCGTGAGGCGATAGATGATAAGGTTGGCAGCGATGACCAGCACAAACGTCAGCACCAGCTGAACGGCAATGAGCTTACCGCTAACCCGCAGGGACGAAACGATCTCGTAGCCGGCCAGGCCAACGTTGATCAGAACGCCCAGCACGGCGAGCCATTTGCTCCCCCTGGAGTCGGGACGCACCGCGCGTACGAGCATAACGCCCGCGACGCTCGCCGTCAGCTCGAACGGCAGCTCGCCGGCGGCCTCGATAAAGCGGCCGTACATGCTGCCGACGTTGAACAGCGCGCTCGAGATCTGATAATCGAAGAAACTGCCCACGCCCAGACAAAGGCACAGGACAACCGCGATAATGGCGACATCTTTCTTATAGATGTATCCGAACATGCTTTCCTTTCGGTCGGGCGAAGGGTCGACCCGCAACGTGGTGGGGCAAAGATAGCTTTGTCCCATAAATACCCTTACAGGTTGAGCATAAGTGAGCGAAAACGTTCCATTTGTGGCAAGGTGGCCCGAAGGAGGAGGGAAGCGTACTTGCGTACGCGACCGACGAGTGAGGGTCAGATTGCCCAAATGGAGCGTTTGCAGCGTCGACCCGTTAGTCGTCGTCGCTGGCACCCAGTTGTTGCAGCAGCATGAGTGCCGCGGCCACGGGGCCGGTGCCGTCGTTGGCGTCGAGACCGCGACCCAGGCCGCTGCCCGCACCGGCGCCTGCCTTGTAGGGTACCGACAGCTTGCGGCTCTTGGGGAAGTTCACCGCGCCATAGCGGGTCTTAAGCTCAAAGGCTACCTTCTTGGGCACGTCAACGCCCAAAAACGTGATGCGGCCGCCACTGAGCGTGACGCTCTCGAGCCCCAGGCGCTCGCCGCGAATGCGGATTCGTGCGCGATTGAACAGGTTGAGTCCCGCCAGCGGCAGCTCGCCATGCGCAGCCTCGGTCTCCTCCTGCACCTCATCGATGCTCTCTAGGTCCTCGGCCGCTGCGAGCTTACGGTACACGAGCACGCGCTGATCCACCGCCGGCAGGTACTCCTCGGACAAGAAGTAGTCGGCCGGCAGGTTAATACCCACGCTCGCCGCCTCCACGCCGGCGTCGTCATCGCCGCGCGCCTCAGCCACGGCCTGGCCCAGCATCTGCGTAAACAGGTCAAAGCCCACGCTCGACAGGTTGCCGTGCTGCTCGGCTCCCATAAGCGAGCCGGCACCGCGAATCTCCAGGTCGCGCATGGCGATGCGCATGCCGCTGCCCAGGTCCTGGAACTCGGAAAGTGCGGTCAGGCGCGCCGTCGCCTCCTCGGTGAGCGGCAGCTCGCCCGGGAACATAAAGTACGCGTAGGCCTGCGTGGCAGAGCGGCCCACACGGCCCTTGAGCTGGTAGAGCTGTGCCAGACCCAGGCGCTGCGAGTCCTCGATGATGAGCGTGTTGGCGGTCGCGTTGTCGATGCCGCTCTCCACGATGGTCGTGGCGATGAGCACGTCGATCTTTTTGGTCGCGAACTCGATCATCACATCCTCGACCTCGCGCGGGCTCATCTTGCCGTGCGCTACGCCCACGCGCGCCTCGGGCGCGGCCTCGTGCACGCGCGCCACGGCGTCGTCGATGGTCTTGACGCGGTTGGACACGTAGTACACCTGACCGCCGCGACCCACCTCCAGGCGAATCGCCGCGCTCACCACGTCCGGGTCGTACTCTCCCACGTGCACGATTACGGGGCGGCGCCCGGTCGGCGGCGTCGTGATCAGGCTCATGTCGCGCACGCCGCTCGTGGCCATCTGCATGGTTCGCGGAATCGGCGTTGCCGAAAGCGTGAGCACGTCAATCTGCTCGCGCAGGTTCTTGAGCTGCTCCTTGTGCTGCACGCCAAAGCGCTGCTCCTCGTCAATGATCACCAGGCCCAGGTTCTTGGGGTTCACATCGGCCGAAAGCAGACGATGCGTGCCGATGAGCACATCAATCGTGCCCTCGGCAAACGCCTTGAGCGCGCGCTTCTGCTGCGCCGGGGTGCGGAAGCGGCTGAGCACTTCGACCTCGAGGCCAAACGGGGCAAAGCGCTCAAAGAACGTCTCGTAGTGCTGCTGGGCCAGAATGGTCGTGGGGCAGAGCACCATGACTTGGCGGCCGGAGTCCACGCACTTAAACGCCGCGCGCAGGGCAACCTCGGTCTTGCCGAAACCCACGTCGCCGCACAGCAGGCGATCCATGGGCTTGGGCGCCTCCATGTCGGCCTTGATGTCGGCGATGGCCTCCAGCTGGTCGCGCGTCTCGTCGTAAGGGAAGCTCTGCTCCATCTCGATCTGCTCGGGCGTGTCGGGCGGGCAGGCGATACCGGTAATCGACGAGCGGCGCGTATACAGATCGACCAAGTCAAACGCCAGCTTTTTGGCGTTCTTGCGCGCCTTGTTGGTGGCACGCGTCCAGTCGGCGGTGTTGAGCCTGGTCAGGCGCGGCTTGTCGCCGTCAGGACCGACGTATCGCGTGATGCGGTCGACCTGCTCCAACGGCACGTAGAGCTTGTCACCGTCGGCATATTCCAGCAAAAAGTAGTCGCGTTCCTTGCCGCCCACTTCCTGGCGCGCAATCTCGCTAAAGAGCGCGATGCCGTGGGTGGCATGCACCACGTAGTCGCCCGGCTTAAACGGGAACGTGATCTGCGTAATGTCAACCTTGCGGCGGCTGCGCGCGCGGTTGGCATCCATGCGGGCATTGAGGTCGGCGATCGAGAACACGGCCAGGTTGGCATCGGGCACCACCACGCCCTGCGGCAGAGCGGCATCGACAAAGGTCACGCGTCCGCGCGAGATAGTAGGCACGGCGGCGCCGGCGGCTGCCTGGGCGGCACC
>CAJJYO010000003.1 GCA_905197385.1 uncultured Collinsella sp. | reverse complement strand
GGCAATTCGATCTGCGG
Organism: uncultured Collinsella sp.; assembly: GCA_905197385.1. Lineage (GTDB taxonomy): Bacteria > Actinomycetota > Coriobacteriia > Coriobacteriales > Coriobacteriaceae > Collinsella. The sequence goes on along the minus strand of CAJJYO010000003.1, from coordinate 21,094 downwards.
ATTGTTTTCAGGGGAAGCCCCAAGGGGACCTGCGCAGCCTCGACAGGATAGTCGCATTCAATGATTTAATCTTGTGCTCCAACGGAGCCACAGACGAGAGGCCTTCGCGCTGCGGAATAATTTTGAGGGGAACACCCCGACCATCCCTGCGTTTACCTTGCTGAGGATGTCTACAGGGACCCACGCTTTGAAGGGGCGCCGGGCAGATAGGGGCTTTTTAGGTTACATAATAAACTGTTAATCTATGCTACTATTTAACTAGGCATCGCAGTATGGAGGTGGTCAAAGTGTTACGCACACTCAAAGCTTCGTTTTTCCTCTCGATACTTTTGATATTACCGATATGTTTCTCGTTTAGCCCTTCGACTGCTTATGCTGCAGAAAGCGATGCTGTCGCAATTTCTGGCGCAACCCAAGATTTTGATTTAACGAAAGGTCCCGAGCAGTCTCATCAAATCAAGCTTAAGGATGGGACCGTTGCAGTAATAGGAATTAAAAAAACCAATGAACCCAGCCTGATATGGGACAGTTACTACAACAACGCATCTGGAACTTGGACTATCTATTACAACAGTCCTTTTATTTATCGCGAATTCAAGATCAAGATAGCGAACTCGCTCATTACCAGCGCTTGGGGACAAAACTATACGACTATCGGCTGTACGGTAACTAACGAGTCCTTTATATGGAACTCGAAACAGGCGACATATCGACTCAACTATGAATCGATGGGGATGACGTCCGGTATCGCCGTGTTGCAAGCGACCATGGAAGGCAGCACGCTCCACACCTATGCAAACTAGACTCACATCAATTGAGGAAGTTCAATGATCCCAATTCCTGCACGCTCAGACATTATGATCGCTCTCGTTTGGATTCTCGTCGGAGTGCTTATTTGGCGTATCTGCAAATGGGTTAAAAACAAGAAATAGTTGATAAAACGTATATGCCATTTATGCGATGCTTGGGGCCGTTAAATCGGCCCCTATTTCTATAGCTTTTCAAGCAGCAGTCACCCATTTGGAAGTCGCAACGCCATTCATACGATTTCGGCCCTTTAAGCCGCTATCTATTGGTAGGGACTCTTGCTGGTAAGGAGCGCTTACTAGATACAAACCTTGGCAATATATTGGTTTACGCTGCGCTTGTTTCTTTGTATTCGAAGACTGGTTCTAGGAGGTCTTCGATGTTACAGTGGAGGGCTTTTGCTATAGCTCTTACGGTTGTTACCGAGGCTTCATTGATGTTTCTCTGGCGCTGCTCGTACATTTGGATTGAGCGGAGCGATACGCCTGATTCGTATGCCAGGTCTTGTTGGGTTTTCTTAAGCTTCTTTCTTGCTAACGCAAGTTTTGTTTGCCTGGACGCTTTCTTCGCCATATCGCAGACGAGGCGAGCCACACGTTCCTCCGAGGCTTCGTGCCAGGGGTAGTACAGACTGCGTAGCACATCAAATGGAACGACATGCAGCAAATCTTCGAAAGACTCTCCTAGGCGCCACTGAAGGTATGCCAATATCCAGCCTGTCCAATATTCCGGTGTCTTTTCGAATCGGTAGGTTCGATTTGGCATCGGCCTTGATTGATAGCCGGACCTTTCGGCAATGAGCGCGAACAGCTCAACGCCCGATTTTCCCGACACTACCCATGCATTGCCGCGTTCAAACTCGCGGGCTACGCCGCTCAGGCAAAAGAGTTCAGCGACCTCGGACCCTTCCGCTCCATAGTCGTTTACGGCATAGTCAAAACAGTCGCCGAGGTTGCTCATTGCGTCCTCAAGGTAATAGACGGGATATGTTCTACTCGGTCCACAATCCGTCAACTCTTGGATCATCTAAATCAACCCTCCCTGCCATCAAATCCCTAATGTCGACACCATCAGAGTCAAATCCGTTTACCGTATCCAGATACTTACGTCGAGCGTTCTGTTCTCGCTCAAATCGTTTGGGATAAAACTCGGCTCCCGAGGCCTGCTTCCAATCGCGGAACCTGATCGCCGAGAACGCGCGCTCACTCATAAGCGCATATTGAATGCCCAAATCCCCCAAAAACATAATGCGCTGCAATTGCCTGAGCGAGATCATGCCGTTGACAAACTGTCTTGCAAACGAGAAATAGGAATCGTCGGCGCGATAGCCTCGAATAACGTCATAGGGAGAAATATCAATCAGGCAGTTATCCAGCAGATAGCGAAGTCCTTCGCGCGCCAGCGGTGTCGAAACATTGAACTCCCTATTGTTAGCCAAAATCGCAAGCCAATTGAGAATTGAAAACTCCCCGGACTCCAAATCCAAGACCGCAAGGCCATCCATATCGAGCTCATATCGATTCGCGATACCATCGGACTCGGTCCGACATGCCCACTCCATTGCCATTTCCTCATGTGGCGTGCAATAAAACCCACACCCATAGTCATTGAATTGTCTGCATTTACCCAACGACGGATGCTCGACAACAACCTCCGACCCGTGCCAAAGCTCCATATCGACCTCCAAACAAAAATATCACCCCAGCGATAGTGTACCAATAACTATCACTGGGGTGATATAGATAGATGCAAACTATTGCCTGCCAAGAGCCCTTACTAGAGGCAAGCCTCGGCGATGCGCTTTTTGAGTTCGTCGATTCCGGTGCCGGTCTGGGAGCTTGTAATGATTACGTTCTCGGCCGGGACGTTGAGCTGTTTTTTGATGGCCGCTGCCTGGCGGGCTTGCTGGGTGCGGCTGAGCTTGTCGGCCTTGGTGAGGCAGACGATAAAGTTGAACTCGTTGCCCTGCAGGTAGTCGATCATGTCATGGTCGAGCTTACTGGGATCGTGGCGAATGTCCACCAGCGATACAACCAGGTTAAAGCTGCGCTCCGAGTCGAAGAAGTCGCCGATAAGTTCTGCCCAACGGTCGCGCTCGGCCTTGGAACGACGGGCGAAACCATAGCCCGGCAGGTCGACGAAGTGCACGTCGTCAGCCTCAAAGAAGTTGATGTTGCTCGTCTTGCCCGGCGTGCTCGAAACCTTGACGAGATTCTTGCGGCCAAAAAGCTTGTTCATGATCGACGACTTGCCCACGTTGGAGCGGCCGACGAAGCTCACCTCGGGGCAGGGGGACTCGGGAATCTGCGAAACCTTGCCGTAGCTGGCAACAAACTTGGCAAGCTGGTAGTTAATGGAATCGGCCATGGACACTCCTTGGTCGTAGGTTCTTACAAAAGAGCGCGCTAATAGATAGCAGCGATACGGCGAACGATATCGAGCGTAATGCCACTCGCGGTACGGGCATACTCGAACAGGTCGAACTCGCGGTCGCAAATCGCATCATACGCCTCGTCACAATTATCGCTGATAGCGCGCAGCACCAGGCAATCGACACCATTTTTAGTTGCGACATGGGCAATTGCTGCGCCCTCCATGCCGACACAATCGGCATGCGTCGCCTCGATAGCGTCGTTGCGCATGGCGGCGCCCGTCACAAAGCGGTTACCCGTGGCAATCGTACCGACCAGGAACTGCTTGGTGCCCTCGTTCGAAGCGGCTGCATTTGTCGAAGCATCAACAAACCCATGCTCAGCAAGCACATCGGCAGCAATATCGACCAGCGCAGGCGTCGAGCCAAACTCCTCGAGCCCCGGTGCAGACTCGGCGATAAGCGCGGTATCGGTATCCAGATAGCGTAGGCATTTGCCGATAACCACGTCGTCGATATGGAGCTTGGGGTTCAAACCGCCCGCGATACCCGAGAGCACAACGGCCTGCGGGGCATATTTACTAATGAGATGCTGTGTTGCGGCGGCGGCATTCACCGTGCCCATACCCGCCGTTGTGGCGACAATCGTCAGACCGTCGAGCCCGCCGGTCACAACGTTCAAGCCCGCCTCCTGTACCATGCAAACGTTACTCAACTCTTCCTTAATCTGCATGATCTCTTTTTCGAGTGCACCGATAATCGCGATGGTAGCCATGCCATTCCCCAAACCTATACGAAATTCTCGACCACGGTATGGTACCAGCATTTTGTTTGCCAACGCCAAACGAACACGCTAGGCCAACGCAGCTCGCGTATCAAAGAACGCCTTAGCAATCGCAGCCACCAGCTCGCTCGAGTGGTCGCTCCACGGCATCGATGTCATGATGCTCATGACATAGGTACGGCCATCGATGTCGATAAGGCCCGCATCGCATGTAGAATAGCAACCATCCTCGCTAATCCAACCTGCCTTGTTGCGCACCAAAACCTGCTCGTCGGCAATCCCATCACGGATAAATGAGCGCGATGTTGATGACAGCAGATCAGATAACCACTGGGAGGCCTCACTGCCACAGCTCAAATACTCGCTCATCTCGCGCCACAACTTGGCCGAGGTGCGCGGGCAGTAGGTTGGGAAATCGCTCATTGGATCGAGTGCAGTATCGTAATCGATGCCAAGACCGACAATCCAATCCTCGTAGCCATCTTGATCAAACGCCGCACGTAACGCAATAAACGAATCGTTGTCCGAATTAACGACCGCGGCCTCGATTAGGTCGCGCACCGTCTGCCAGCCCATGTTATAGCCACCATAGGTGCCAGGGGAATCATCAAGTGAGACCTGGCCCGTCTCGACCAGAGATTCGCAGATGTACAACGCATAGAGTGCCTTATAACTACTCGCACCGTAAACCTCGACATCGGCGTTATACGTCACGCCCTTGCCACTTGACAGGTCGTAGAACACCACGCCCACATCGCCCAATTCCTTGGCCTGATCAAGGGCATCTTGGAGCGCGGCGAGGCCCTCATCCTCCAGGGCGGGGATCTGGTCATCAACCAATGAGAAGGTCTGCATGGTATCGCCTGAGGGAATATCGTTAAAGTCCGCCTTCGAAAGCCTCGTCTTAAGGCTCGCTGTCGACAGGGTTTGACTTGCGGTGGCTTTAGATTCAGAGACCTTTTTGTTTTGCGTCTGTACCGTTGACGCATCTGAGTGTGCCATTCGCTCCGACGCGTAGGTTTTGGCGGTAATTCCGAGGATAATAACCGCCAACGTTAGCATCCCAACGGCGGCAATCTTCGTCACGCGGATGCGAACGTCAGCGAGGCCACGCGAAGGCGTGCCCTTCGTCTCATATCTGCTGCCATGCTGCGGCACATACTCGTCCCGCGATGCGTTGCTTCGCACGTGGTCTCCTGACTGCTACCGTTTATATACGAGCAGCATAATACCGAGCAGGCATTTCTTTCCAAAGATATTCAGCAGCGTTTAAGGTGTCTTTAAAGAAACCACAAGCGTATTTATCCAAATGGCACGATTCTGTTGCGCATCTCTGTCCAAAACGCAGTTGCGGTGAAATAGTTCCTGTTTGGGCGGCATAAGCCGAAAAACAAGAACTATTCCACCGCAACTTGACGGGGCTCTTTAGCAATCAACTAGGTGCCCGGGGCACTCATTTAAGTCTGTCCCCAATGAGTGCCCTTGGGGGCGAAAATGACTCGCTAGCCGATGGCGTTTTTGAGTTCCGCGCGGCGCTTTTTCATGCCCGTCATGACGGCGCTGCGCAGCTCGGGCATGCGCGCGGTATCCATCTGTGGAACGCCCTCGAGCTTATAGGGAATGCCCAGCTGCTCATACTTGACAACGCCCATCGTGTGATACGGCAGCATTTCCAGGCCCACCACGTTGTGCCATGGAGCGATCAGACGACCGAGCTTCTCGCACTCCTCAACCGTATCGGTAATGCCCGGCACCACCACGTGGCGGATAACGACCTTAATCTTGCGGCGCGCAAGCTCATCACCAAACGCCAGAATGCGTGCGGGATCGCAACCGGTCAGCTTTTTATGCTCGACGGGATCGGCGTGTTTAATGTCGAGCAGCACCATATCGGTCTCGTTGAGCACGGCATCGAACTTCTCGGGATGCGCGGGGTCGAACGCATAGCCGCAGCTATCCAAGCAGGTGTGCACGCGACCATCGGGGTTGTTGTGCATGGCGCGGAACAGGTCGGCCAAAAACTCAGGCTGCAGGAGCGGCTCGCCGCCGGATACCGTAATACCACCGCTGCGGTAAAACTCATGGTTGCTCTGGAACTCGTCCATCAGGTGCTCGACGGTCACCATGGTGCCGCCGTTAACCGACCAGGTATCGGGGTTGTGGCAATACGCACAGCGCATGGGGCAGCCCTGAACAAACACCACAAAGCGGATGCCGGGTCCATCGACCGTTCCCATCGTCTCAATCGAATGCACGCGGCCCAGGACAAACGCAGAGTCCTCAGGACGAGCGTCCACACCCTCGAGCGTCATCTCAGCCATTCCCGCTACCTTGCCTCTCATTGGTTTTAGCTACATAAATGCCAGAGTCATTCTAGCCCATATGCATGATGGCGAAACGGTTTAGCGGTCAATTGGGTTGTTCTATTTGACCCCACGCAAGAGCGGCGGGTAGGTTGTCGCACCCCGCCCGCCGCCGAGGCAATAGAAATCGATAGACGCCAGGCCTTACGCCTTGAGCGTGAGCACCGCGCCGAAGGCGGTCGGGCCGCAATGGCTCGAGATGACGCCGCCGACCTGAGTCCAGGTAATGTCCTTAAAGCCCAGGTCGTGCGCATAGACTTCCATGTCGTCGCGCAGCTCCTGGGAAAGGCCTACCGAATACGCCAGGCCAATGTGCGAGTAGTCAATCTCGCCCTTCGCAACCATGTGGTCAATAAAGGCGCGGGCGCACTTGAGCATAGAGCCGCGGAACTTCTTGGTTGCCACGAACTTGCCGCCCGTCACCTCAATGCAGGGCTTAATCTTGAGCAGGTGGGCGCCAAGGAATGCCACGTTGGACAGACGACCGCCCGCCTTAAGGAAGGCTAGGTCGGTAGGAACAAAGCCCAGCAGCACACGGTCCATGACGGAATTCGTAAATGCAAAGATTTCGTCGACGGTGGCATCGGGGTGGGCCTCGATGTATTTGGCGGTCTCGACGACGACGAGCGACTGGCCCACCGAGACAAAGCGCGTGTCCATGGAGAACACGTAGTCGCGGCCCTTAGCTGCAATCTTGGAGGACTGATGCGAGCAGGTCGTGGCCTCGGAGTACGCAAGATGCAGAATGGTCGCATCGGGCTGCTCGGCATGGATACGGTCGTACACGTGAGCAAAATCCGCAGGCGCGCAGCCACTGGTCTTGGGCATAACGCCAAACTCGTTGCAGCGCGAATAAATCTCGAGCGGATCGATCGAGCCGTCCTCGACGGTCTCGTCACCAATCGTGACATGCATAGGCACGCGCACGATACCGTAGCGTTCGCAGAGCTCCGGCGTCACATCCGAACCAGACTCAACCACGATTACGTACTTGCCCATTATCATCACGACCCATCTCAACATTGGCTTTTCAACACATGGCACGCACCGCCGCACTGTTGCACAACGGCGTCCAAGCGCCAAAGAGACGCCGCCCCTTGCACACAACAAAGGACAGCGTCTCCCTGGAAAACTCCGTGCTTAACTGAGATTTTACACGGTTTATAAATGAGTGTTACTTATCCCGCAAACGGTCGCCATACGCGATAAACGGTAGTTCGCTGCGGCAACTGCGACACATTCCGCCCGGCAAGTCCAATCGTGCTCCACGCACGGTTAATGCGCGAGGCGGTAGAAATCCATCGACGCCGCACCCTCGGCATGCAACCCCATCGCCGAAACCGCCGGCGAATAGGTACGGCTCGTAAGTGCCGCCTCGCCGCTGTTGGCAAAAATCTCGACCATCGTAGTGTCCGAAAGCACGCGCAGGTCGCGAAGCTCGCTGAGCTCGATCGACCTTTGGTCGCGCCCATAGCCTTCGTCACCCATGTCGAGGGTAAGCATCCCGTCCGCATAACGTACAAAGACACCCTTGCGGATTTCGAGCTCGACCATCTTGGCGCCCTCACAGGAAACCACAAGATCAAACAGGCGTCCCGGCTCCTCAACGGTTTCACCGCCTGTCGCGCGAACGCAGTCGCCGCGCATCCTCTCAATCTCGTGCGCCGGCTGCTGGCAGAGCTTACCATCGCGCATGCTCAGCTCTCGCGGCGCCGTCAACGCGCACTGCCACCCGCGCGCCACCGTCGGGTTTTCTGCCGTCGCATCGGGGCAACCCGACCATCCGATCATCAAACGCCGGCCTGCAGCATCCTCAAAGGACTGCGGAGCATAGAAATCAAAACCGGCATCGACCATCGGGGGCATGCCCTGCCCGACGATTTTAAAGCTCGGCGCCTCCCAATCGGCCTCGATGGGGAACCACACGCACTGATGCGGATTGCGGTAACGCCAACCATCGGCAGGCACACCCTGCGGACAGCAAACGAGAATAAGCTCGCCATCGAGCTCAAACAGATCGGGGCACTCCCACATAAAGCCAAACTTCTCGTCCAACTCAATGCGCGTCGCATAGCTCCAGTCCTCAAGATTGCGCGAGGTATAGACAAGCACGCAGCCACGGTCGTCTTTCGTACGAGCGCCCAGAACCATGTAGTAGATACCATCGTGCTCAAGGATCTTGGGGTCGCGCACGTGCGTACCGATATCGTCGGGGTAATCGACCGGTCCAACAGCTATGCACTTCTCGCCCAATTCGTCGGGATTCTCGGCAACCATATGAATCTGGTTTTGCTCACGGCCCGTCAACACGTAGTCGTAATCATCGCGGTCAAAATGCTTGACGTTGCCGGTATAGAAGTAGTGAATCTTGCCATCGCGTACAAAGGCAGAACCAGAATACGCTCCGTTCGAATCCAAATCGGAATCGGGGAACAGCACAGGGCCGTGATTCTCGTACGTCACAAAATCCTTTGTCGTCAGATGGTTCCAAAGCACTGGACCGCCATGCGCAGCATCGAACGGATCGTATTGATGATAGATGTGATACGTATCACCAATCTGAACCAAACCGTTGGGGTCGTTGAGCCAGCCAAGCTCAGGCTCCACATGGAACAGGAGCCTATCGGGGTCGGACGCGATGCGACCAGCCGTCTCATCCTGTCCGGCACGCCACTGATCATAGTCCGCGCGTGTCACCTTATTTTTTTGATTAAACATCGCCATTGACTTTCTCGTCTATAGGGAAGGACGCTCGACTCGCACGAGCCGAGCGCCCTTCCTCAAATGGACTTATCCGCACATTACGCTGAACGGCTCAACTAGAAGCTGACATCGAAGCCAGCACCAGCGCCCTCTTCATCGGTGGTCGGAACGCCCTTTGCCTTGTTGTAGGCAAAGATCAAGACGATCGGCACGATAAAGGCGATAAGATTACCAGCCACATACCACACGAGGGTCTCGGGCGTGACGATGAGCAGGCCGAGAACGCCGGTCAGACCCTGACCGATAGCGCGCACCTCAAAGAGTTTCACGAAGGCACCGCCGCAGCCTGCACCGATGCATGCGCAGATGAACGGAATAATCGAGTAGCGCATGTTTGCAGCGAAGATAGCAGGCTCGGAGATACCGACCAGCGTCGGGATAAAGGACGACATGCAGATGTTGCGCTCTTTGGAGTGCTTCTTGTGAATGAGGTACATGCCGATGGCGCCGCCGCCCTGGGCGATGATGGAAACCGACCAGATGGCCTGGATGTAGTTGAAGCCAGTCGTGGCAACGAGGTTGGCCTCGATACCCTGGATGAACTGATGCGTACCGGTAACGACGAGCGGCTGCAGGAACGCGGCGAAGACAAAGGCACCAAAGACGCCCATTCTGTTGTACAGGACATCGATTACGCCGGCGAGGACGTCGCCGATCAGGTTGCCGAGCGGGCCGAACACGGTGAACAGGGCAACGTTAGCAAGAATCAGGGTAACGGTCGGGACAAAGACAAACGAGACGACCTCGGGGATGTACTTCTGGGCAATCTTTTCGACCTTGGCCATAAACCAGGCAGTCAGGATTGCAGGGAACACACCGCCCTGGAAAGCAACCATGGGAATGGATAGCGGACCGAAGTTCCAGTACTCAGCACCCGTCGGGTCCATAACGAACGTGTTACGGTTCATAAGACTCGGGTGAACCATGACGATACCGACGAGGATGCCCAGGATCGGGTTACCGCCAAAACGCTTGACCGCGCTGTACATAACCAGGACAGGCAGGTAGTCGAACGTGGTGGCGATAATGGCAAAGAAGCTTGCGAGGTTCTTGAGGAACTCGCTGTGATCGGCGAGACTGCCCTCCATGCCAAAGAGGCCGTTGGCAACGATCAACGACTTAAGGCCGATGATGATAGCGGCACCGACGAAGGCAGGAATGATGGGGATAAAGATGTCCGAGAACACCTTGAGGACCGAGAAGAACTTGCCTTTCTTGTCCGCCTCGGCACCCTTGACCTCGGAAGCGCTAATCTCCTTGACGCCCGTCAGAGCCATAAACTCATCGTAAACCTTGTTGACGGTACCGGTACCAAAGATGATCATGAGCTGGCCGCTGTTGTACAGCACGCCCTTGACGCCATCGATGTTCTCGAGCTCGGCCTTGTTGTATTTGCTCGTATCCTTGAGCACCAGACGCAGACGGGTCACGCAATGCGTGGCGCCCTCGATGTTCTCCAGTCCGCCGACGTTGTCGACGACTTGCTGGGACACTGCCTTGTAGTCCATGTTCCTCTCCATTCCTTTTCTAAATCATAAAACGGTTCGTTGCCGCTACAGAGACGCGATCGTTGCGTTTGCGCACTTGAGCGCACCGTCGGTGACGGTAAGCGCCACACCCTGGCCCTGCTTGTTGCAGAAGCGAGCGTTGAGCGCAACATCATCGACAAAGATGGTCGCGATGTCGTCGTCGACGACCAGACGCACATGGTGAGTGCCCTCGCCCTTAAAGAACAACGGACGCTCGAGGCCCATGTTGTTGACCTGGAACCACGGGTACTGGGGAGCCGGCGTGAACTCGAGCTTGCCCTCGCGCAGGTTGGCGCGGAACTCATAGGCAAGACCGGTCTCGGCGTCCTCGGCGAACTTGACCGAGAAGCCGGCAGCGTTACCGCCGAGCTCAATGTCGGCATCGAGCAAGTAGGTGGAGCCGGCATCCGCGGCGAGCAGCTGCTCGACCTTGCCCGACTCGCAGGAAAGCTCAAAGGTCTCGACTGCCTTAGCCTCGCCAAAGGCGCCAAGCATGCTGTCGGGGAGCTTGGTGCCGAGCGTTCCGTCGGCACGCTGAACGATCTCGAGGGGCATAAAGGTGCCACCCCATAGGTAAGAGCTGGGGTCGCCGCCCTCGTCACGCGTAGGAACCCAACCAAAGAGAACGCGACGCTCGCCATCGAATGCGGTGCGAGCGGCGTAGTACGCGCGGCCGTCGAAGGAGTCGTCAGCGGGGGTAATCCAAGGACCGTTGATGGACTTGGACATGCGGTAACGGGTCTTGTTGCCGTCGCTGTACTCGGAAAAGACGAGGTACCACCAGTCGCCCATCTTAAAGAGATCAGGCATCTCAAACATGGTGTACAGGCCCGGGTTCCACCAGTCGCCCTGGAACTCCCAGTTGGTCAGATCCTTGGAGGTGAACTTGACCAGGCGGCCGGTCATCAGACGCTTGTCCTCGCCCACACGCGTGCCGAGGATGAGCATGTACTCTTCGTTCTCCTCATCCCAAAGCACAAAGGGATCGCGCCAGTTGCGGTCATCGTAACCCTCCTGGGGCGGAAGCAGCGTCTCGGCGATGTTCTTCTCCCACTTGACGGCGTCGTCGCTCGTTGCGTGAAGAAGAACCTGCTTCATCAAACGTGCGCGGACCTTATCGCGATTGCAACCAGTGTAGAGCGCATGGTACTTGTCGCCCACCTTAAACACCGTGCCGGCATAAATGTACTGGTCGACTTCCTCGTCGCCGCCACGCTCAAGGCTCTCGCCAAAGTCCTTGTAGTTGACGAAATCCTTGGTCGTAGCGAGTGCCCAGCCAAACGGCTCTCCGAAAGGTTCGGGGTTACGCGTGTCACGCTGATGATAGAGATAGAACGTGCCGTCCTCGCCGTACGGCATGATGTCGCCTACCCAAATTCCCTCAGGCTGGTAATACACCTTGTGCATCCGAGACTTCCTTTCCACGACATACTAACTCGGTACAATGGCAAGATATGTCAATCGTTTTCATATGTCAAACGTTTTCACACCAATACGTCTTTTCGCAGTTCCAGTCGTCGGCAAACGGTTGACATATGCCGGTGAACGGTCATCAGAGGCGTTTGAGGAATTCTTTTGGCACGGGATGAACTACGCGGTTTTGCCCTCAATGAGTTCAACGGGGAGCTTGATATTCGATTCGGGATTATCGCCGTTAATAAGAGCGATGATGGATTGCGCCGCGAGCTCTCCGATGCGATCGATATCTTGACGTACGGTTGTTAAGTCAGGCATAAACGTCATAGTTCGGCGGGCACCATCCGCGCCCACGACCTTAATATCGTCTGGAGCGCTCAAGCCGCGCTGCTTCATCACGTTGAGACAGATGGCCGCCATCGTATCGTCTCCCGCAAAGATGCCGTCAATATCGGGGTTCTCATCGAGGATCTTCGCAACGACCGCGCCCTTTTCGTCGTCGGGCTTAACGAACTCAACCTCACGGACAAGCGCGGACAAACCGGCCTGCTCAACAACATCGAGGTAGGCATCGGTACGCTTATTGGCAGGCATGCGCATGCGGCTATTGCTGCGCAGGCACAGGATACGCCTGCAGCCGCCATCAATCAGACGGCGCGTGGCGAGCTCGCCAATGCCATAGCTGTCACTTGCAATCTGGACAGAGCCCTCGCCAAGATCGCAGTCGATGCCAACCAGGCTCAAGCCCATCTCGGCATATGCCTCGGCACCGATATTGAGGGAGTTGACGATGACGCCGTCGACCATATTGCGGCGGAGCATGTCAATATAGGAACGCTCAAGATCGGGTCGATTGGCGCTGTTGCACAGCAACATCTTAAAGCCGTTTTCCGCTAACGTGCGCTCGACCGCCTGCACAACCTGAGCATGAAACGGGCTGCTCACAAAGGGAACGATCATACCGATAAGATTCAGGCGACCGTTGAGCATGGCACGGGCGATATCGTTGGGCGTATAGTTGATGCGCTCCATCGCGGCATGGACCTTATCGCGGGTCTCTTGGCTAATATAGCCGCGATTATTAAGCACGCGAGATACCGTAGTAGGCGAAACACCCGCCACCGCCGCAACTTCCTTGATGCCAGGCTTAGCCGTATCCTTAGAACGAGCACTCTCGCGAGCCATAGCACCCTCCCCCATCAACATGTCATACGTTTACATACGAACAAAGCATACCCCAACAACAGCGGGAAGACGGTAACAGCACAAGTAAGTAGACGACTCATCCAAATAATTAGGAGAGTTCCGCCTAAAGGGTGACTCCGAAGAACCCCGCTTGGCCGTTTTTGGGTTATTTTCCAAAACATCCCGCAGGACGCAAAGAGGCCCCGCCGCGCAACGCGCGCAGCGGAGCCTCTTTGCATGTCCGAGGACACAAATTTGATTTAGCGTGGTTCCCTAAAGGGCGACAACGCAGGAGACCCGGCGAGGCCGGGAGCACTTTGTCTCGCAAACATTCCGCAGCCGCGAAGCGGCGAGGACGTTTGAGAGACAAAGTGCGTAGGCCTCACCGGGTCTCCGGTGGGAGTTGAGTCCCTTTAGAACTTGTTGTGGAAGGTACGCGCAATGACCTCGTCCTGCTGCTCCTTGGTGAGCGTGTGGAAGTTCACGGCATAGCCGGAAACGCGGATGGTCAGCTGCGGGTACTTCTCGGGGTGAGCCTGAGCGTCGAGCAACGTCTCACGGTTGAAGACGTTGATGTTCAGGTGGTGGCCACCCTTCTCGGCGTAAGCGTCGAGCATGTGGACCAGGTTATCGGCCTGAGTCTCGGAAACTTCAGAAACCTTCATAATGTGTCTCCTTCGATCGATAGGCGCCGGCCGAAACCGGCGCACTAATCAGTAATCGTTATCGTTAGTATAGCACTAACAATAGTTACTCGCCCAGCTGATCAAGGTCGATATCACCAAAGAACACCTGGTCCTCCTTGCCGAGCGCACTCGGGATGATGGAGAAGGTGTTGGAGATGCCGTCCTGAGCATCGCGGAACGGGAGCTTGGAAACCGAAGACAGCGAAGCGATGGCGCCATGGCTATCGCGCTTGTGCATGGGGTTAGCACCCGGGGCGAACGGCTGGCCAGCCTTGCGGCCGTCGGGCGTGGAGCCGGTCTTCTTACCGTACACGACGTTGGAGGTAATGGTCAGAACCGAGGTCGTGGGCACGGAGTTGCGGTAGGTGTCGTTCATGCGGATGTACTCCATGAACTGGTGCACAACGTCGTGAGCGATCTGGTCGACGCGGTCGTCGTCGTTACCGTACTTGGGGAACTCGCCCTCGGTCTCGAAGTCGACGATGATGCCGTTCTCGTCACGGACGGGGTGGACCTTGGCGTACTTGATGGCGGACAGGGAGTCAGCCACGACGGAAAGGCCAGCGATGCCCGTAGCGAACCAGCGGTGCACGTGCTTGTCGTGCAGAGCCATCTGGATGCGCTCGTAGCAATACTTGTCGTGCATGTAGTGAATGATGTTCAGCGAGTTGACGTACACGCCAGCAAGCCACTTCATCATGTCGTTGTACTTGGCCACAACGTCGTCGTAATCGAGCGTGTCGCCCTCGACGGCGCGGTACTTGGGGCCGACCTGCTTCTTGGAGACCTCGTCAACACCGCCGTTAAGTGCGTAGAGCAGGCACTTGGCCAGGTTGGCGCGGGCACCGAAGAACTGCATCTCCTTGCCGATGCGCATGGAGGACACGCAGCAGGCAATGCCGTAGTCGTCGCCGTGATAGACGCGCATGAGGTCGTCGTTCTCGTACTGGATCGAGGAGCTGGCGACGGAAGTCTTGGCGCAGAACTTCTTGAAGTTCTCGGGCAGACGGGTCGACCACAGAACGGTCATGTTGGGCTCGGGGCTGGTACCCATGTTCTCGAGCGTGTGCAGGTAGCGGTAGCTCATCTTGGTAACGAGCGTACGGCCGTCGACACCCATGCCGCCGATGGACTCGGTGACCCACTGCGGGTCGCCGGTAAACAGGGCCTGGTACTCGGGGGTACGGGCAAACTTGACCATGCGGAGCTTCATGATGAAGTGATCCACGAACTCCTGGATCTGCTCCTCGGTGAAGGTACCGTTGGCAAGGTCGCGCTCAGCATAGATGTCGATGAACGTAGAGGTACGGCCGATGGACATAGCGGCGCCGTTCTGCTCCTTGACGGCAGCAAGGTAGGCGAAGTACATCCACTGGATGGCCTCCTGCGTGTTGGTAGCAGGGTTGGAAATGTCGAAACCATAGGTCTCGGCCATCATCTTGAGCTCGCCGAGGGCGCGGATCTGCTCCTGCAGCTCCTCACGATCGCGGATGTTGTCGGCGGTCATGACCGTCGGGGTGGAAGCCTTCTGGGCCTCCTTGTCCTTAATCAGGTAGTCGACACCGTACAGGGCGACACGACGGTAGTCACCGATGATGCGGCCGCGGCCATAGCCATCGGGCAGACCGGTGATGATGTGAGCCGAGCGGCAAGCACGCATCTCGGGGGTGTAAACATCGAAGACGCCGGCGTTGTGGGTCTTGCGCTCGAAGGTGTAGCGCTCGACAACGTTCTCGTCGACCTTGTAGCCGTGCTGGCTGGCGGCCTGGCAAGCGATGCGGATACCGCCGTTGACGTGCAGAGCGCGCTTGAGCGGCTTGTCGGTCTGGAGGCCGACGATGGTCTCCTTCTCGCGGTGGGCGTTATCGATGTAGCCAGCGGGGTGGCTCACGATACCCGTGACGGTCTTGGTGTCCATATCGAGGACACCACCCTGCTCGCGCTCCTTAAGCAGCAGGTCGAGAACCTCGCCCCACAGCTCCTTGGTACGCTCGGTCGGACCTACGAGGAACGACTCGTCGCCCTCGTAAGGGGTGTAGTTCTTCTGGATGAAGTCTCGGACGTCAACCTCTCCCGTCCAAATGCCTTCCTTGAAGCCTTCCCATGCCTCCTGCATTGTGTAACCACGCTCCTAGTTACGTGTAATGCGGCGCTCTCTCACACCGCTGCTTATTGAATTCTTGAATTTTCGGCTTGCACTACCGGCTTCTTCCGTTCTTCACCACATGTTGGTGCAGGGAAAAACGTTTGTCCACCTTGGAACTGCAACCCAAAACCCAAGATTTCACCCGTTTGAGAAGGATAACATAGCGACCCTCTCCATCTGGGCTGTTATATGTTTCTTTTTTTATATCATAAGGGCGTTTTTTACAAACCCGCAGGAAATGCGAGCGTGAACAACTACCGTTCACCGATTTGTTTAGTTTTTTCCTTGCCTTTGTACGACGTTCACTCTAGCTGTTATGCCAGCTTTAGCAGGGTAAAGTGCCTCTGAGTGGGCTTTAGGACGTGCTCAGAGATCTACCCCTAACTTTGCTGATACCGACGGTGTACGGAGGTCGCCTAAAGGTTGTTTTCTAGGCATGTCCCAAAATCTACCGTATAGGGTGCGCGTGCGGGGGTATCATCTTTCACCGAAAATAGTTTCTAGTGTTAGGGGTTTTCGGTGGAAGATACCGATTTCCGTGAACTTGGGCGTCAGCTCCTTACCGAGTTCGGCAGCATGCATCAGCGCATTTCGCGCTTTGCGGACAAAGCCCTCGGCGGCGAGATGGCCGTCATGCGCGCCCTCATACTCGCCGGCGGTTCGCTCACGCCGAGCGAACTCGCTGATCGTGCCTGGGTCTCGAGCGCCCGTATCGCCAATATCTTACGCGCCCTCGAGGCCAAGGGCTGGGTCGAGCGCGAGCACTCAAAGACTGACCGTCGTCGCGTACACGTCATAGTGACCGACAAGGGATTCCAGGATCTAGAAATCAAACGTCGGGAATTCGAGAACCGCACTGCGGCTTTCCTCGAGCAGCTCGGCGAAACAGATACCCAAGAGATGGTGCGTCTTCTAAGGCGTGCCAACGAAATTATCGACCGCAATCAAGAAAGGAGAGATGCCGAGTGAGGATTCTCAAGCTCTTTAAAAAGCATATCCTGTCACTGTTCGCAGCTATCGTACTTATCGTAATCAGCTGCAACGCCGATCTGGCGCTGCCCACCTATATGAGCGACATCGTCGACGTGGGCGTGCAGCAAGGCGGCATCGCCTCGCCCGTGCCCGACACCATTCGCGCCGAATCGCTCGACGACCTTGAACTCTTTATGAGCACCAAGGAGGCCAAGGCTGTGGAGGCCGTGTTTAGCAAGGCTGACAAAAATGGCATTCGAACGTATAAGGGTACCGAGGAAGAGCGTGCCGATGGAGGCAAGATTGCCGACATTATGAGCCTGCCCGAAACTGTCGTCCTTTCACTCGACCAGGGCATTGACGCCAACTCCATGGGCGACATGATGGGCTCGTCCAGCGAGAAAGACAACAACGCTGCCCAGGCCATGGCCACCCCCGAGCAGATGGCTGCCATGACGCCCGAGCAGCTCGCCGAGATGCAGCAGAAGGCCGCAGCCGCGCAGAGCATGCAAAAGCAGGTCGACGCCGACGGCGGTAAGATCACCATGAAGAGCCTGCGTCTGGGAATCGAGGGCGGTCTGGTAGACCAAAGCAAGCTCGTCGAGGGCGCCAACCAAATGGCGGACAAAATGGGCTCCATGTCGGGCTCCATCGTCACTCAGCGCGCCGTGAGCTATGTGCAGGACGAGTACAAGGCACAGGGCATCGACCCCGCCGACGTGCAGAACGCGTACCTGAGCCGCATGGCGACCACGATGTTTGGACTGTGCCTGGTGTCGCTCGTCGCCACCATCCTGACCGGTGCCGTGGCGTCGCGCACCGCCTGCTCCATCGCCCGCGACCTGCGCCGCGAGACCTTCAACAAGGTTATGCACTTCTCGCCGGCCGAGGTGGGCAAGTTTAGCCAGGCCTCGCTCATTACCCGCTGCACCAACGACATTCAGCAGATCCAGATGGCCGCAACCCTGTTTATCCGCATGTGCCTGATGGCTCCCGTCATGGGCATCGTCGCCGTCATGCGCGTCCTGGCCAACCATACCGGCCTGGAGTGGACCATCGCTGTGGCCATCATCGCGGTTTCGGCTGTCGTCGGCGTGCTCATGGGCCTCACCATGCCCAAGTTCAAAAAGATGCAGAGCTTTGTTGACCGCGTGAACCTTACCGCCCGTGAGCTGCTCGACGGCCTTATGCCCATCCGCTCGTTCAACCGCGAGGAGCATGAGCTCGAGCGTTTTGACAAGGCGTCGCTCGACCTGATGACCACGCAGCTCTACACCAACCGCGCCATGAGCTTTATGATGCCGCTCATGATGCTCGTCATGAACTGCATCACCGTGCTTATCGTCTGGTTTGGCGCGCAGGGCGTGTCCGACGGCGTGATGCAGGTCGGCAACATGATGGCGTTTATCTCCTACACCATGCAGATCGTTATGGCGTTTATGATCCTCACCATGGTTTCGGTCATCCTGCCCCGTGCCGAGGTCGCGGCCGAGCGCGTGGAAGAGGTCATCACCTGCCCCACCAGCATCAACGACCCCGCCTCGCCCAAACTGCCTGCCGCCAGCGCGCCGCGCGGTGAGCTCACTTTCCGCGACGTAAGCTTCCAGTATCCCGATGCCCGCGCCGACGTCATCAGCGGCGTGAACTTCACCACGCATGCCGGTCAGATGCTCGGCATCATTGGCTCCACGGGCTCGGGCAAGTCCACGCTCGTGCAGCTGATT
The DNA here is from genome assembly GCA_905197385.1 of uncultured Collinsella sp. GTDB lineage: Bacteria > Actinomycetota > Coriobacteriia > Coriobacteriales > Coriobacteriaceae > Collinsella. The sequence continues at coordinate 2,348 of CAJJYO010000003.1, read as the reverse complement.
CCGCGCCTGTACGACGTCACGGGCGGCAGCATTTCGCTCGACGGCATCGATGTGCGCGACATGACCCTTTCCGAGCTGCGCCGCCGCATTGGTTACATCCCGCAGCAGGGGCGCCTATTCTCGGGTACCGTCGAGAGCAACCTCAAGTTTGCCGGCGACATGGTAAGCGATGATGACATGCGCCAGGCCGCGCGCATCGCCCAAGCCGAGGACTTTATCGCCGAGCGCGAGGGCGGTTACGACTCCCCCATCAGCCAGGGTGGCTCCAATGTTTCGGGCGGTCAGCGCCAGCGTCTGGCCATCGCCCGCGCCCTGGCCAAGAAGCCCGAGGTCGTGGTGTTCGATGACTCGTTTAGCGCGCTTGACTACAAGACCGACGCGCGCCTGCGCGAGGAGCTCGCCAAAAATGTCACCGACGCCGCGCTCGTGGTCGTGGCCCAGCGCATCGCGACCATCATGCACGCCGACCAAATCATCGTGCTCGACGACGGCCACGTGGTGGGCACCGGTACGCACGAGGAGCTGCTGCGCAGCTGCCCGGCGTACCTGGAAATCGCACAGTCGCAGCTTTCCGCCAAGGAGCTGGGACTTACCCAAGAAGAGATTGCAGCCGTCATGGAAGGAGGCGAGCGCTAATGGCAGACGAGACCAAGACCCAAATTCCCAAGCCCACCCGTCAGCGTGGACCCATGGGCCGCATGGGCGGCATGCGTCGCGGCGAAAAGGCCAAGGACTTTAAGGGCACCATGAGGCAGCTGCTCGGCTATATCGGCCAGCACAAGGTTGCCGTGTTTGTCGCCGTCGCCTTTGCCGTATGCTCGGTCATCTTTAACATTGTGGGACCCAAGGTACTCGGCCAGGTTACGACCAAGCTGTTCGAGGGCCTGGTTGCCAAGGTCAACGGCACCGGCGATGTCGACTTTAACTGGATCGCCAAGACGCTCGGCTTTTTGCTCTGCCTGTATCTGGCGAGCTCTGCCTGCAGCCTGATCCAGGGCTGGCTCATGACCGGTGTCACGCAAAAGATCTGCTACCGCATGCGCAAGGAGATTGCCGCCAAGATTGCCGTCGTGCCGATGAGCTACTTCAACGGCCACAGCAAGGGCGACGTGCTCAGCCGCATCACCAACGACGTCGATACGCTGGGTCAGTCGCTCAACCAGAGCGTGACGCAGCTCATCACGTCGGTGACGCAGATTATCGGCGTGCTCGTCATGATGCTGTCGATCAGCCTGCCGCTCACCGGCGTCACCGTGCTCACGCTGCCGGCAGCCGCAATTATCTTGATGGTGATGATTCACTTCTCGCAGCCGTACTTCCGCGAGCAGCAGCAGGTCCTGGGCGCCGTCAACGGCATTATCGAGGAGGACTTTGCCGGTCAAAACGTCATTCAGGTGTTCGACCGCGCCGAGGCCTCAATCGAGGAGTTCGACCGTCAAAACGACCGCCTGTTTATTAGTGGCTGGCGTTCGCAGTTCCTGTCGGGCCTGATGATGCCGCTTATGAGCTTGGTGGGCAACATGGGCTACGTGGGCGTCGTCGTGGTGGGCGCGCAGCTCGCGCTGACCGGCAATGCCACGCCCGGCGACATTCAAAGCTTTATCCAGTACGTTCGCAACTTTACGCAACCCGTGCAGCAGCTGGGCAACGTGAGCAACACGATGCAGTCGATGGCAGCTGCCACCGAGCGTGTGTTTGAGTTCCTGGCCGCGCCCGAGGAGGAGCAGAAGGCCGACGCGCAGATTCCCGAGAAGCGCCCCGGCCACGTGGAGTTTGACCATGTCAAGTTTGGCTACACGCCCGACAAGACCATCATCCACGACTTTAGCTGCGAGGCGCAGCCCGGCCAGACCATCGCCATCGTCGGCCCCACCGGCGCCGGCAAGACCACGCTCATTAAGCTGCTGCAGCGCTTCTACGATGTGGACGACGGTTCGCTGCGTGTCGAGGGCGTCGACGTGCGCGACTGGGACCGCGCGGCGCTGCGCGGCGAGTTTGCCATGGTGCTGCAGGATACCTGGCTGTTTAACGGCACCATCCGCGAAAACATCCGCTACGGACGCCCCGATGCGAGCGATGCCGAGGTCGAAGCCGCTGCACGTGCCGCACGCTGCGACCACTTTATCCATACGCTCGCCGGCGGCTACGACTTTATGATCAACGAGGAGGGCACTAACCTGTCGCAGGGTCAGCGCCAGCTCGTGACCATCGCCCGTGCCATTTTGGCCGACCGCCCGGCGCTGATTCTGGACGAGGCGACCTCCAACGTCGATACCCGTACCGAGGAGCTCATCCAGCGCGCCATGGATGCGCTGATGCAGGGCCGCACGAGCTTTGTCATCGCGCAC
>CAJJYO010000002.1 GCA_905197385.1 uncultured Collinsella sp. | reverse complement strand
GATGGCGGTAGCGCTCGTGTTCGATCACCGCCGGCAGCAGATCAAAGCCCACGACCTCGTGGCCCTCGTCCAAAAAGCGCTGCACGCATGCGGCTCCGATACCGCCCGAAGCGCCCGTGATCAAAACCCGCATACTTGCTCCTTAGGCGGTTGCGTGGCGCTCGAGGTACTCGGAGCCCACATTCTCGCGCTCCCAGCCGCGCACGACCTTGTAGCCCACGGGGCTCAGGAAAACCTCGCACAGCAGCTCGGCAACAGCGCCGGTCAGCGAGCACATAAGGACCTGCACCCAGGTCCAACCAAAGAACGTGTGGCTCACCACAATGGCAAAGACCAAGTTGTCGATAAACTGGCCAACACCCGTGGACACATAGGAGCGGAAGGCGAAGCTCGCAAAGTTATTCTTTTTGAGCATGCGGCCGAGCGACTGGTTGAGCGTGGAGTTAACCACGGCAGAAACGAGCATTGCCAGCGAAGAGCCCAGCACCACGTACCAGGTGCCGCCGATGGTGGCGTTAAGGGCGGTGTTGACCTCGATCATGCCGGTGTCGTAGTAGGCGCCCCACATACCGGGCGTGAGCGAGCATGCCCAAAAGCACAGGCTCACGGCCAGGTTGACCAGCAGCGCGAGGATAGAGATTTTGATGGATGCCTTGGCGCCAAAGCGCTTGCAGATCATGTCCTGGCACAAAAACGAAACCCAGCTCACCACAAAGCCGCAATCGAGTGCCAGATACGGCAGGCTGATAAGCTCTTTGTTGGCCAGCAGGTTCATCATGATGACGCTCACGAAAAACAGCGAAACCGTTGCCGCGGGAATGCTCCGCAGCAGGACCTTGTAGTCCTCCATGACCTTCTTGATCATTATGTACTCCTTTGGTTTTAGGTTTAACGAGCAGGATATCGGACCCGAACTGCTCGGACGCCCCGGTCTTGAGACGACGGTGGGTATAATAGCCGCTCACACGGCATAAGGCAAGCAAACGGCGCGGCAGCCCCGCAGGGCCACCGCGCCGATGCGTTAAAAGGCCACGTTGCCAAACTCCGACAGGATAAGGTCGGGGTTGTGGTCAGTTGCCCAATCCACGTTCCACGGGCTCGTGAACAGCAGCAGCTTACCGCCGCGCATGTCCTCGACGCGCAGTGTGTCGCGCGTGAGCGAAAGGCCCGGGATATCGATGGTGTCGGGGTCGTTTTGGATCCAGCGGATGTCCGTATAGGGCAGTGGCTGGCGACGAACCTCAACACGGTACTCGGCCTTGAGGCGGCGCTCGAGCACCTCAAACTGCAGCACGCCGACCACGCCCACAATGACACTCTCCATGCCGGCACCCAGTTCGCGGAAGATCTGGATGGCACCCTCCTGGGCAAGCTCCTCCATGCCCTTGACGAACTGCTTGCGCTTGAGCGTGTCGACCTGCGTAATGCGAGCGAACATCTCGGGGGCAAACGTCGGGATCTGCGGATACTGCACGTGGCGCTTGCCAGAGCACACAGTGTCGCCGATGCTAAAGATACCCGGATCGAACAGGCCCACGATATCGCCTGCGTACGCCTCGTCCACGATGGCGCGATCGTCGGCCATCATCGACGTGCCCGTGGCAAGCTTGAGTTTCCGGTTGCCCTGCACGTGGAAGGCATCCATGCCGCGCTCGAACTTGCCCGAGCAAATGCGCACAAAGGCGATGCGATCACGGTGGTTCTTGTCCATGTTGGCCTGGATCTTAAACACAAAGCCGCTAAAGTCGTCGCGGCAGGGATCGACCGGCTCGCTGGTGAGCGTATCGGTATAGGCACGCGGCGTCGGGGCCAGGCGCAGGAACTCCTTGAGGAAGGGCTCCACGCCAAAGTTGGTGAGTGCCGAGCCAAAGAACGCCGGGCTCAGCTTGCCGCAGGCCACGGCATCCAAGTCGAGCTCGTCGCCGGCGCCATCGAGCAGCTCGATGTCGTCCATCAGGTTCTTATGGTTCTCCTCGCCGATGAGCTCATCCATGGCAGGGTCGCCCAGCTCGGCCTCGACCTCGGCGACCTTCTTGGTGGCGTTGGCGTGGCCGTCGCCCTCAAAGGCAATGACGCGACGAGTCTGACGGTCGAACACGCCACGGAAATTGCGGCCGCTGCCGATCGGCCAGTTCCTGGGATACGTATTAATGCCCAGAACGTTCTCGATCTCTTCCATGAGCTCAAACGGATCGCGAGCCTCGTGGTCGAGCTTGTTCACAAAGGTGAAGATGGGAATGTGGCGCAGCGTACAGACCTTAAAGAGCTTTTTGGTCTGGGCCTCGACGCCCTTGGCGCCGTCGATGACCATAACAGCAGCGTCGGCGGCCATAAGGGTACGGTAGGTATCCTCCGAGAAGTCCTGGTGGCCGGGGGTATCGAGGATGTTGACGCAGGCGCCGTTGTAGGTGAACTGCAGCACCGAGGAGGTAACGGAGATACCGCGCTCCTTCTCGATGTCCATCCAGTCCGAGACGGCATGCTTGGCCGAGCTCTTGCCCTTGACCGAGCCGGCAGTCTGGATGCTGCCGGTATAGAGCAGCAGCTTCTCGGTAAGCGTGGTCTTACCGGCGTCCGGGTGGCTGATGATCGCGAATGTGCGGCGCGACGAGATTTCATCCGACAGGCTTGCCATGCGGATCCTTTCTTGCATTGAGTGCATTACGTCGTTGTAACCGCACTATTGTAGCCGCGAAATGCTGCAGCAGGGCACCTATCAGGACAAATTCATCAGTTGGGGCCTAGGGTAGCAGTCGATGGCGGCACTCCGCAGCAGTTTGTCTCGTTCTGTAACATCTAGACGGTTTTTGAGCCCCTACCTGTTACAGATTTAGACAAACAGGTGGGCGTCCCAGAAAGATCTCGATCTGTAACATCTAGCCACTCAAAACGGGTCTATCTGTTACAGATTGAGATATAAGGATAGACGGGTGGCCAATGTCTCGATCTATAACATCTAGCAGCCAAAATCTTCTCCAGTTGTTACAGATTTAGACAAACAGGTGGGGCCCGCCAGCAAAATCTCAATCTGTAACAGGTAGCCGTCCAAATCGGTTCCAGATGTTACAGATTGAGATGGATGAACGAACGGACAATCCCTATTTGCCTCTTGCGTAACTGTGCATAGTGTATATATACTGTGCTTACCGGTTATATACACGTGTAGCCCAACAGCTAAGGAGCCGCTGTGGACATCATCCTATCCAATTCGAGCGACAAGCCCATCTACGAGCAAATAGCCTCGCAGGTCAAAGCTCAGATCCTTTCGGGCACACTCGCTGCGGGAGCCAAACTCCCCAGCATCCGCGCACTCGCGAGCGATCTTGGCGTGAGTGTCATCACCACCAAGCGCGCCTACGCCGACCTAGAGCAACTCGGGTTTATCTGCACCGTGCAGGGCAAGGGCTGCTTTGTCGCCGAGGGCAACCAGGAACTCTTGCGCGAAAACCAGCTCTGCCATATCGAAGAGCTACTTGCGAAAGCGGCGAGCCAAGCCGAAACCCTGGGCCTCACGCGCGACAAGCTGCACGAGATGCTCGACCTGGTAGCCCCCGAAACTATGCAGTAGCCATCTGCAAGAAAGGCTATGCCATGCAAAACCTTTTAGAACTCAAAGGTATCTCACGCCGTGTGAGCGACCGCTTTTCGCTGCGCGACGTCACGCTTGCCGTGGAACCCGGCCAGATTGTTGGCTTTGTGGGCGCAAACGGCGCCGGCAAAACCACGACGATTCGAGCCGCGCTCGGGCTTATAAAGCTCGATGCCGGCGAGGTGCACCTGTTTGGGCAGCGCTGTGGCGCCGACGCGCCCGATGAAACGCAGCGTTGCCTGCGCACTCGTGTCGGCCTCGTGCTGGACACATGCCCCTTCCCTTCCACACTCAAGGTGACCGAAGTTGAGGCACTCGTAAGCCCGGCATACCCCACCTGGAGCCACGACACCTTCTCCAGCCTCATCGACCGATTTGGCCTCGATCCCAAGGCAAAGGTCAAGGACCTCTCCCGCGGCATGGGCATGAAGCTGCAGCTTGCCTGCGCGCTCAGCCACAAGGCCAAACTGCTCGTTTTGGACGAAGCCACCGCGGGCCTCGATCCCATGGCACGGGAGGAGCTGCTTGTTGAGCTGCTTCCCTTTGTCGCCGACGGCCAGCACAGCGTGCTGCTCTCGAGCCACATTACATCCGACCTCGATCGCGCCGCTGATCGCGTCATCTGCATCGATAATGGCTCGATTATTTTTGACCTGCCGCGCGAGGATATTACCGACCGCGCTGGCATCGCCCACTGTACCCAAGCACAGGCCGCCGAGCTTATGGCTTGCGTCGAAGGCGCCCGTGCCGCCCGCCATGCCTACAGCGTGGACGTGCTCGTGCCCAACCGTCGCGATACGCTCGAGGCCTTCCCCGAGATTCCCTGCGATCGGGCAACCATTGATGACTATCTTCGCCTCATGCTGAAAGGAGCTTCGAAATGAAACGCGCCTTTATGTCCGAGCTCGCCATCGTTCGCACGCTTATCCCAAGCATCGCGGGCGTCAGCCTGTTCATCTTCGTTGTGTTGACCCTTGCCAACGCGTCGGATGGCGATTCCGGCATGAGCGCCGGCGCCTGCGCGGTCAGCGCCATGTCGCCCATCATGGTCATGAGCTCGCTGGCCGGCTTCGACAATCAAAATGGCTGGGGGCGTTATCGGGCAACGCTGCCCTTCTCACGCAAAGACATTATTTGCGCACGCTACCTGAGCGTTATTGTCTTCTCGGCTGTCATGACGTGCGCCGCCGCGCTTCTGAGCATCGTCTCCATCCCGCTATTCAACAGCGTGGGCATCCCCTCGACGGGACAGACGGTCTTTGAGATCGCTATAGCCTCGGCAGCATCGATGCTCATCTCCCTCATGATGGTGTTTTTGGCACAGCCGCTGTTCTTCCGATTTGGACACATGGAGGCGCTGCGCCTATCCGTCGGCCTGCTTGCCCTGCTCTGGTGCCTTGCCATTGCCACGTTGAGCTCCTCCAACCCCATCAGCAACTGGCTCATGTCGATTGCCGGGGCAAATCCCGATCCCGCCGTCCTTGGCTGTCTGTGTGCAGGCATCGCCACACTTGCCCTCGCGCTATGTGCAATCAGCTACACCGTCAGCACCAAGGTTTATCGAGCACGCGATCTGTAATCGACGGCTAAAAAAGCTTAGGTGGTACCCCGCTTATTTTTTCAATGAAACGAGGCGGCATAGCGTCACCACCGCCCTTCACGGCAGGCCGTCTAGTTCTTGGCAACCAAAAAGACACCGTCAGCATATCGAAGGTGAATACTTTTCCGAGAAGTGAACGAGTAAAAACAGTGCCCTGTAGCATCGACATTTTTAAGGACTCAATTCCTGCGGTTTTTGTCTAAGAATCCTGCAGTTTTGTTCGAAAAAAGTGTGCATGTTCCAGGGGTCCAGATTTACTCGTTCACTTCGCGGAAAACCATTCACCTTCGATTCGAGCCTTAACCAAATGCCCTCTCGAACTATGGCCCCTGTCTCACCACAGCGATATCAAAGCTTCATGGCGGGACGGTATCATCGGACGAGCGCCATAGATCTGGCGTGGTCTTTTTTGAGGAGGCGCTCAACCCGTGTCGTGGGTCGCAGCAGCATTTGTGTCGGCTTTCTTTGCCGGCGTCACATCTGTCCTGGCCAAATGCGGCATCAAGCAGACCGACTCCGATGTCGCGACGGCCATTCGCACCTGCGTGGTGCTCGTTTTCGCCTGGGCAATGGCGGGCATTTCTGGATCCATTGGAACCATCGGCAGCATCGAACCCAGATCTTGGCTCTTTCTCGTCCTCTCGGGACTCGCTACCGGTGCTTCGTGGATCTGTTACTTTAAGGCGTTGGGCATCGGAGACGTCAATAAGGTCGTACCGGTCGACAAGATGAGCACCGTACTCGCTGCACTGATCGCCATCGTGCTTTTTGGCGAGACGAGCAACCTTGCGGTTAAGCTCGTGGGAACCGCTGTCATCACCCTCGGCACGTTTTTAATGATCGAGAAGAAGCAGCCTGCCGGACCCGAGCAGCAGCAAGACCGGACCTGGCTCGCTTACGCCCTCGGCGCCGCCGTGTTCGCAGCGCTCACGTCCATCCTTGCCAAGGCTGGCATCGAAGGCGTCGAATCCAACCTGGCCACGGCAATCCGTACCTGTGTGGTACTGGTTATGGCATGGGCAATCGTGGCAGCTGAAGGCAAGATGGGCCAAGCCGTGCACGTAGACCGCTACGAACTCGTATTTCTCGCGGCATCGGGCATTGCGACTGGCGCATCGTGGCTGCTATGCTACTACGCCATCGCCACAGGCCAGGTGAGCGTCGTAGTGCAGATCGACAAACTATCGATTGTCGTATCGGTACTATTTGCGCGCTTGGCATTCAACGAAAAACTCTCACGGCGCAGTGCCATCGGTCTCGCCCTCATCGTACTGGGCACCGCCGCGCTCGCGGTTTGGAAATAGCGCCGATTCCGAGCGAGATCTAGGCGCTCGCAAATCCATGACACAGCGCCACACCGGGCCTAGGGTGCTTGTATCGACCGTGCGCCACCGTACTACTTGCGCAGCGGCTTGGGCAGCGGAATACCGGCAGCGATGACGGCGGCGATGATCATACAGATGATGCCTTTGAGCGGGAAGCACATGAGCAACAAGCCCACGACCATAACGGGTTGGCGCATGACCGCACCCATCGTCGATGCCGTGCAGACGGCGACGCAAAAGACCGGATCGGCGCCGGTAAGGATGGCAAGGCCGTAGCCCAGGCTTACGCCCGAGAAGATAACCGGGAAGAAGTGACCGCCGCGCCAACCAAGGTTGATGAGGGCGGGGGTCAGCATGGCCTTGACCAGACCGGTCGCGATAAGTACGCCGGCGGGAATGGTGAGGTAGGTCTCCATAAGTACATCGGCCTGGGTCTCGCCGGCAAACATGGTGTAGGGCAGGACCGTGCCGCAAATGGCGAGCGCCAGACCGGCTAGCATGGCCTTGACGACAGGACGCTCCCCTATTGCATGGGCAAGCGCTTCGCTCGCGTGCTCAGAGACAAAGTACAGCCAGCCGCAGATTGTTCCGATCAACGACAGAGGGACGAGCCAGGTAAGCTCTAGGTTGCCCACCTCGGCGGACTCGAACCTGGGCATGCCCATGCCGCCGCCCACAAGCTGGCCAAGCAGCAGGTAGGTACCCAGACCGCCGGCAATCGCAATACCGTAGACCACCGTCTTTTGCGCCTTGGGCAGCTTGATCGTGATCTCGCCGGACGCGGAGCCCTCGTCGCCGTCGGCACTACCGGCAAGCGGCGCCACAAAGCCAAAGACGGGCGCGGTAAAGAGCGCCGTCAGGGCAGCCTGGGTACCCAGCAGCGTGAGCTCCCTAAACTCGGCGCCAAAGCGACGCATGCGGTCGCCGACCCAGCTGCACAGACCAGCGATAACGCCGGTCAGGCCGGCCTCCGGTCCAATGCTTCCGCCAAACAGCAGCGGCAGCAATGCCGCGAGCGAAAGCTTGCCCAGGTTGTCGTACGGGTAGCGCCCGTCTTGCTTAACCTTAGCCATCACCTGGTTGAGGTCATCGGTCTTGGTGCCTGTCATCTTTTCGTACAGACCGATTAACAGGCCGCCCAGCAGACAGACAAAAAACGGGTACGGCAAAAAGCCAAACGGGCCGCTGGCAAGCTCGGGCGAAGCGACGCCCAGCGCGTGCGGAATCTCGGTCCATAGATAGTCGATACCGTGCTCCATCGCAAAAAAGAACAGCCAGACCGCGACACCTGCGAACGCACCGGTCACGGCAACGCTAAGTAAAAACAGCGCGCGGTTTTTGGGTTTGGCAAGGTTATCCATCGGGTCCTCCCGCGGTCAAAGTCGACATAGTTACGTTTTATTGTAGAGCGAGCGTTGCCCGAACGAGCCAACCGTCTGCGCCGCGAACGGCACCATTGGGAGCTATAGTGGGGCAAGCTCAAGACTTATCCGTTGATAATCGAGGCAATCTCGCGCAAATCGTCGGCAAAGTAGATGCCTTGCTGGCGCCTCGGGCTCGAAAGCCCCTTATCAATCATGTGCCCGAGCAGCGCCTTAAGGTCGTTGTAGTAACCGTCCAGGTTATACAGGATGCACGGCGCACTCAGGTGCCCCAACGACACCGCGGACATGACCTCGGCAATCTCCTCGAGCGTGCCCGTCCCGCCGGGAAAGGCAATGAACGCATCGCCGAGCTCAATCATCTTGGCCTTGCGCTCCGCCATATCGCTCGTCACGATGAGGTCATCGATACCGTCATGTTGAAACTCGGCCTCGATAAAAAAGCTCGGCTCCACACCCGTCACGTGTCCACCCGCCTCGAGTACACTATCGGCAAGCGCACCCATCAGGCCCGATTTTGACCCGCCGTATACCAGCGCGTGTCCGTTGGCGCCAATCCAGTTGCCCAGCTCCTGCACCGCGGGCAGAAACGCCGGGGCATTGCCAGTGTTGGCACCCAGGTACACGGTGATGTTCATATTCAGTCCCCCTTATCGTGACGCGCGGCGCCCGTTTTAGCGCTGGCGTCGACGATACTCGCGCACGCGACGCGAAAGATCGGCAAGCTCGACGCGATCGAGCTCTTCCAAATGCTCCAAATCATCCATAAAACGCGCCATGGTGTCCTTTTGACGCATCTTGATAAGCGTATTGCAGTAGTTCACCGCCACGCCCGTGAGCATGGCGATGTAGAAGATGCTGATAACGCTCAAGACGACGGTAATAGCGCGGGCAACCGGTGTTTCGGCCGGAATGTCGCCAAAGCCGATGGTCGAGACCGTCTCAAAGCTAAACCAAAGTCCATCGCCAAAGGTGAGGGTCGTAGGCTCGGACAGCCAGACAGCCGTCGAGCACAGCAGGTAAAAGATAAGAAACAGGCCCGTGATGCGTGCAAAGCCAGCCTGGCGCAACACGTCGGCAAGCGTCTTGAGCTTTTTCATCGCGACCCTTTCCACGGACAACCAATCACATTCGCTCGGTATTGTCCCACGCCTCCCCCGCAAACGGAACTAGTCATTGGGGACGTTCTTAAATGACTAGTCAAACAAGAACGTCCCCAATGACTAGCCGTTTAAGAACGTCCCCAATGACTGCCGGGCGGGAGCGTTTAGCGGTACAGCTGCCGACTGGGCAGGCTGAGCTGGTATCCTTATGCGGTAATGTCTCGATTCGTTAGGATTGCATGTGAGAGCTGCCACTGTCCTTCGTTCAGTTATATATCGCACCCTGGCCGTCGCGCTTGCTGCGCTCGCCGTACTGAGCACCATCATGCCCGCCCCCGCCTATGCCGCCAATACCGATCAGCAAGTCAAGACGGTCCGCGTCGGCTGGCTCGTCAGCAACGAGGGCTTCCAGGACGGCACCCCCGGCGAGCGTCTCTCGGGATGGGGTTACGAGTACCTCCAGACCCTGTCGTACTACACGTCCGGCTGGCGGTACGAATACGTCTCCGGCACCTTCACCGAGCTTATGGACATGCTCGAGGCAGGCGAGATCGACCTCATGCCCAACATCTCCTACTCCGAGGAACGTGCCCAAAAGCTGCTCTTTTCCTCGAACCCCGAGGGCACCGAGCGCTACTACATCTACGCCAGGCCCGACCGTGACGACCTTGCAAAGGGTGACCCTCAAGCACTCCAGGGTCTCACTATCGGTTGCAACCCCGACGTCATGCAAACCTTCGTTGGCCAGCAATGGCTCGCCAGCGAAGGAATCGCCTGCACATACAAGGAGTATGACGGAGGATCCGATCTCTTTGACGCGCTCGCAAACGACGAAGTCGATGCCGTCATCATGAACGACACAATCTCGTCGCCCAATGCCTCCCCCATGTTCTACATTGGTTCGAACGACTACTACTTTGCCGTTCCCAAAAGCCGCCCCGACCTGATGGACGACATCAATGCTGCCATGACGGCAATCGCCCGTGTCAACCCACGCTATAACGACGAAGTAAAATCTCACTACTCGACCCAAAACAGCGGCTCATCATCGCTCAACGGACCCGAACGTTCCTGGCTCAAAGCAAATGACAACACCATCACGCTCGGCTACATTACGGGCAAACTCCCCTACTGCAACGAGAACGAAGACGGCGAAATGGAAGGCTCGCTCGCATCGCTTGCGACGACGCTACACGATAAATTTGGCATTACGGTCAAAACCGTCGCCTTTGATAGCTACAAGATGATGTCAAAGGCCCTGTCAAAGGAAAGCATAGACGTTGCGCTGCCGGTATACCGAGATTACTGGTTTGCCGAGCAAACAGGCGTTGTGCAGTCGGTATCGTTGGGAACCATATCCCTCACCGCTATCCACACCGGCAGCAACCTGAACAAAAACCTTCAGAACATCGCCTGTACCAAATCATCGTTTGTCAACAAAAATGCACTTGAAAGTCTGTTCCCCACAGCGACCGTAACCGAATACCAATCCGACGATGAAGCGTTCGACGCCCTCAGGAAGGGAACGGCGCACTGCATCGTCGCTCCCAGTTCACGCGTAAAAACCATCGGTGACCGTTACGATCTCGAGGACTGCGAGACGACCGAGCTCCCTGACACCTGTGAGCTCTCGTGCTGGATTTCGCGCGGAAAACCCGAGCTGTTGGGAATCATCAACAAGGGCATCATCAATGCCGGAGAATCGCTCTCCGCAAGCAATTTCTCCTCCACGTCGTACACGGCCCAGGAATCCAACACGCTTCAATTCCTTTATCGCAACCGCACCGCCATTGCAGCTACCCTCATCGGTATGTTGTCGGTCGGCATCGTCCTGCTCATCTGGGCGCTCGTGCGCGCTCGAACCGAGCGCAAAAAAGCCGATGCTGCCAACGCCGCTAAGACGGCATTCCTCACGCGCATGAGCCACGACATCCGTACGCCGCTCAACGGTATCCTGGGCCTTATCGAGATCGAGGAATTGAAGGAAGGCGACATGCAAGTCGCCCGCGAGAGCCGTGCCAAGGCGCGCGTTGCCGCCAATCACCTGCTCTCGCTGATCAACGACATCCTCGAGATGGGCAAAATCGAAGACCGCAAGCTAACACTGGAGCGTGCGCCTTTTAACCTCAAAGAGCTCTGTGACGATACACTGGTGCTGTGCAAGCTCCGCGCGTCCAGTAACGGCATCACAATGCAGGACAATAGTCTGCCGTACGCCACGGGGCCATACATGATCGGCAGTCCCACCCATATCCGACAGATCATGATCAACCTGTTAGACAACAGCATTAAGTACAACAAGCACAGCGGCTCCGTCACCTTTAGCTCAAAGACCAAGCCACTCGATAACGGGCGCGCGCTCTTTTGCTTTAGCGTTTCGGATACCGGCATTGGCATGGCTCCCAAGTTTTTAAAGCATATCTATGAGCCGTTTGCCCAAGAAGGTGACGATGCGCGCAGCAAGTTCCAAGGAACCGGCATGGGCATGCCAATCGTCAAGTCGCTTATTGAACTGATGGGCGGCACCATCGAAGTCACCAGCGAGCTCCATGTGGGCACCACGTTCTACGTGGAAATTCCGCTCGATATCGACAAGAACCCCCAGGCGCGGACGGATACGGTCGAGAAGGCGCTCGACTGCTCGCTTGCCAACATGAACGTGCTGCTCGCCGAAGACAACGAATTGAATGCCGAGATTGCCCAGGCGCTGTTAGAATCCGAGGGCGTCGTGGTCACCCGCGCCGCCAACGGCAACGAAGTCGTCGATCTGTACCTATCGCATCCCGCCGGCAGCTTCGACGCGATCCTGATGGACATTATGATGCCGGACATGGACGGCTACGAGGCAACCCGCGCGATTCGTCTGAGCGAGAAGGTCGATGCAGCCGATATCCCCATCATCGCGCTCACCGCCAACGCCTTTGCCGAAGACGCCCAGGCGGCACACGATGCCGGCATGAACGCCCATCTGTCCAAACCGCTCGACTTTAACAAGCTCAAAAACATACTCGCCCGCATCAAGAAAAACGGATCCATTTCGCTATAGTTTGTGCTCAACCACTACGCACGACCAGAAAGGAAGCCAACGATGTTTAGGCCCTTACGTCGAAAGAAACGCGCTATCACCGACGAGGAAGCGCGCAAACTGCTCGCCACCTGCAAGCGCGGCGTCTTTGCCGTCAACGGCGACGATGGCTACCCGTACGCCATTCCCGTCAACTACTTCTTTGACGCCGAGCACGACAAGATCTATTTCCATGGCGCCAAAGCCGGCCACAAGGTCGACGCACTCAAGCGCGATGACAAGGTCTGCTTTACCGTATACGGCAACGAGTGGTACCAGGACGGCGACTGGGCTCCCTACGTTATGAGTACCGTGATCTTTGGCCGCTGTCGCCTGGCGAATGACACCCCCGCGTTTATCGAGGATAAAGTCCGCCAGCTCGCGCTTAAGTACTACCCTTCTGCCGAGGAAGTCGAAGAGGAAATCGCCAAGGACATTAAGGGCGTCCAGCTCTACGAGATTACGATTGAGCATCTCTGCGGCAAGCAGATTCAGGAAAAGTAAGCCTTGAGAACAGACGTCACAAATGGCAATATGGCCCGGTTCCAACCCACCTTGGAACCGGGCCATATGCTTATGAAGCGTCGGCGGCTATGTGCGCAAGCGCCTCAACGAGCTCCTGCGAGCTCACGGGTTTACTCAGGTGCGCGTCCATGCCCGCCTCGCGCGAAAGTCTGCGGTCGTCGGCAAAGGCATTGGCACTCACGGCGATAATCGGCGTGATCGCGGCATCCTCGCGATCGAGTGCTCGAATTCGACGCGTGGCCTCAAGGCCATCGATACCGGGCATCATGATGTCCATCAACACCACGTCGTACTCGTGCGGTGCGCTCGCGGCAAACGCCTCAACGGCAGACTCGCCATCCTTAGCATGCGTCACGACGGCACCGGCACGGCTGAGCGTAAACTGCGCGATCTCGGCATTCAGATCGTTATCCTCTACGAGCAAAACGTGCAAGCCCTGGAGCGCATCGCCATCGCCCGCATCCGCGCGAACTGCCTGAGGAATCTCGGAGCGTTTGCATTTCTCGAACGGCAGGCGGATGGTAAACGTCGTCCCCTGCCCCAAGACGCTCGTAAAACTCATGGTTCCGCCCATAAGCTCGACTAACTGTTTTGCGATAGGCGCGCCCAGGCCAGTTCCCGATGAGGCGCCTTCCACCTGTTGCTCCTCGCGGCAAAACGGCTCGTAGAGGTGCTGTTGGAACTCCTCGCTCATGCCAATACCGTTGTCGGCGATCGTGTATTCATAGACGGGGGCGCCATCCGCTGGCTCCACCCCGCGGCACACCAGGCGAACATAGCCGCCCTGGCGGTTGTACTTGACGGCATTGCCGGCAATATTGAGCAACAAGCGCTTGAGGTGCGTCACGCTCACCCGAGCATAGGGATGATTAAGGGTCTGCTGGTCGCAGATAATTGTCACCAGACGCTCCTCGGCCTGGCGCTCCAGAATATCGCGCACTTCACAGTTGAGTGCCACCAAATTTGTGGGCACGAGGTTCAGGTCGACCTGCCCGCTCTCCAGGCGACTCATATCGAGTGCCTCGTTGGCAAGGTCGAGCAGCAGTCCCGATGCCGTCCAGATTTTCGAGCGGCACTCAGTCTGCTTTTGCAGATCGTCCGCATTGGCATCGCCAACCTCGACCATGCCGCGAATGCCGTTGATGGGCGTGCGCAGATCGTGGCTCATGCGACGCAGAAACTCTGTCTTTGCCGAGTTGGCAGACGAGGCCTCACGCGCCGCCTTTGCCAGCTTGTCGCCATAGTCGCGCTCCTGCTGCAGCAAGTCCGTCAAACGTCGGCGATCAGCGCGGCGACGCACCATCACAACAACGGCTATAAAACCGCTGTAGAGCGCCAGCACGCCGGCAGCAACAGCCGCGACGACCTCGAAGTAACGCCGCGCCGGAGCATAGGTGTACACATAGAATTTGTGCGCTTTTCCAAATGTGCCCAAATACCACTCGCCGTCGGCATTAATCAATTTGACCTTACCGGCCAGGCATCGATCCTTAATACCGTCGACAATGAAGACGTCCGTCGCAGGCAGATCGAATACGCCCAATACAGTGGGTTCAACGGCATTGGTCGCAACGACCTTGCCGTCGCTTTCGATCACGATATTGCCGCTATCGATGGTTTCATAGCCATCAAGCAAGCTCTGCAGTTTGAGCGTATTGCTTGCAACTGCCTTCGCGCTCTGATGCCTTACTGCGACAACGATGCCCTCGTCATCCTGCCGGGTTACACAGCCAATGTCTGCGACCGAATCATCCGCAAGCGTGATGCGGGCGGTATAGGACTTAAGCGGATGGGCTGCCACCTCCAGCACGGGTGATTCTTTGAGATACGTAGCGAGCGACCCGTAGTCCACATCGCCCGTCGAGGACTCGGACACCAAATTGCCCGATGCGTCCGTCACGATCAGCGCGCTCACGTTGAACTGGTCGGCGTATTGCTCCAGCATGGCGTTATCCACCGAACCGTCGCGCTCCATATCGCGGGCAGCCTCTCCGGCGATTTCCATAACGCGTATCAGGTTTTTGGTCGTATAGGCGCTGTTGAATGCATCGTAGGAAAGGCTCTGCGTCGCCACGTAATCGACAACGTCGGCAAAGCGCTGCTCGGCTTGGGCCGTCGTGTAATCGTAGCTCATCATGCCGGCAACAACCGAGAGCGCTATCCCCAGCAGAGCGACAAGGAGCCATGCCCCTGTCGAACGATTGTCCCGCTCCTGAGCGGCGTGGTCGGGCGCATCGATCATGACAGGCCCTCCATATTCAAAAATGGCGAAGGGTCATCGAAGTACTTTGACGCCAGGCGTTCCATGGTGCCATCGGCAAGCATTTCTTGGTAGGCATGAGTGAGCTTGACGTCGATGCCACGCGTATCGTTGATATCGAAAGCGGTGCCCAAACCGACCTCTAGCAGCGGCTCATCCAAAATGCGATATGCCACACCATAGTCTTTTTCGTAGGTGAGGAACGAGGACTCATGCGCGGCGATAGCGTCGACCAGGCCCTCGACGAGCGCCGGGTTCAGGTATGAACCGTCCGAAAAGCTGTAGAGTTCCTTGATCTGCGGAACGTTTTCATTTATGCGATTGAGCAAAATGTCCTCGGGCTTGGTGGTGGACTGAACCGCCACGATCTTATCCTCAAGATCGGCAAGCGTGTAGATATCGCTCTGGGGATCGACCGCGACCACCTGGCGGCTCGCAAGGTACGGGCCGGCCCAACGATATTCGTTTTCGCGACCCGTCATACTAAAGCTGCCCATGACACAATCGAGTTCGCCGCTCGCCAGCAGCTCCTTCTTCTTTTCCCAGTCGATCAGCTGGTATTTTGGCTTGTAACCAATGCGAGTCAAAGCCTCGGTCAATATCTCGACATCCAGGCCAACGATATCGCCGTACTCGTCGGTATACACAAACGGTGGATAGAGGTCGCTGCCGACGTTGAGCGTCTTAAGGTTGTCGTCTTTGGCCTGCGAGGCATCCAGGCCTTCTAATGCAGACGTCGAGGCTCTGCCATTCGACCCGGAACAGCCGGCTATCGCTACGACAAAGGCGCACGCTACCGCAAGCGCAACAAACAACGAAATGGCAACCGAGCGACGGGACCTTTTCATCGAGCTCCATACGATCCTGTTTACAGACTGAAATGGTAAAAAATAATAGCAAACAAAACCACACGAGTGCCCAATGGCTACAGACGTTTTACCATGTGGGGCCTTCCAGCCGACTTGGCAGAAGGCCCCGCATGCAGCGCTCACTTACCGTGCATTAAAAACGTAGCGGTCCAGGCGGTCGCACGCTTCCTTTACGCGCGAAAGCGGCAGCGCCAGATTCACGCGAATGTGGCAGGGCCCGTGGAACGGGCGGCCGTCCTGATATCCCACGCCCACGCGCGCCCCCTCGTCGAGCAGCCACTGAATATCGCGGCCATGCTCGCGACACCACTCGGTGCAGTCCAGAAACACCATGTACGTGCCCTGCGGACGCGAATAGGACACGCCCTCAAAATGCCCGTCCACGTAATCGCAGAAGTACTCGATATTGCCGGCAAGCACCTGGTTGAGCTCGTCCACCCACTCGTAGCCCTGCGGCTGGTAGGCACCGATAAGCGCATGCATGGAAAGCACGTTCATCTCGTTGTAGTGGGTCTTGTTGGACACGGCGCAGATGCGGTCACGCAGCGTCTCGTTGTAGACAATGTGGTAGCTGCCGACAAGGCCCGCCAGGTTAAACGTCTTGCTCGGCGCATAGAGGGCAACCGTGCGCATGCGGGCATCCTCGCTCACCGACTGCGTCGGGATGTGCTTGTGCCCCGGCAGGATGATATCGGACCAAATCTCGTCCGAAATCACCACGCAATCGTGCTGGCGATAGATGTCCATGGCGCGCTCGATTTCGTCGCGCTCCCATACGCGGCCGCAGGGATTGTGCGGCGAGCAGAACACCGCGGCATGGATGTGGTTTTGGGCGAGTTTGCACTCCATGTCCTCAAAGTCCATGCGCCACACGCCCTGATCGTCGAGCTTAAGCGGGCTATGGACAATACGATAGCCCGCGGCCTCAATGGACTTGGTAAAGCCGATGTAGGTGGGGCTGTGGACCAGCACCGCATCGCCCGGCTGGACATACGCGCGCAGCGTCGACACGACACCGCCCAGCACGCCGTTTTCGTAACCGATATGTTCAGGGCGCAGGCCCTCGACGCCATTGCGGCGGCTCTGCCATTCGATGATGCGGTCGAAATACTCGGAGCGCGGATTGAAATAGCCAAACATGGGGTGCTGGGCGCGCTGAATGATGTGTTCCTGGACCGTGGGCACCGTGGCAAAGTTCATGTCGGCCACCCACATGGGAATGCGGTCGAAGCCCTCGTCGGGTGCGTTCGGGGCCATACCGGGGATCTCACCCCAAGAGTCAACGGCGATGGCGTCCATGCCGTGGCGGTCGATGATTGAAGTGAAGTCGTATTTCATGCTGGACTCCCGTGCAAAGTTGATTGTTTTGGTAGGCGTTATTGTCCACCAGCGTGGGCGGTTTTGGCGCGGGGTTTGGCGCTTAATTTGACGGGTGCGGACGAATGGCTGGTTAGTCTTGCGCGTCGTTGACGGCAACTACGGTTAGCTGGGTTTCATCGACCGTAAACGATATGTCGAGCCCGGCGTAAGCCAGATGATAGACGCGGTGTGGCTCGTGCTTGCTGCCCGCGCGGCGCGGGTCTTGGCGAAGGACCTCGACCAAGCCGAGGAGCTTTGCGGGCGGGACCATATCCTGCAGTGCTTGCGGAAACTCAACATCGAGCTCTTGCCACGAAGCATCCTCGATCCAGCCTCCGGTCGCATCCGGGTGGCAGTCCGCAAACGGAATGTAGGGCTTGATGTCGTAGATGGGCGTACCGTCGCGCAGGTCGGCCCCCAACACATGGATGATGGGGCCATCGTCGGTGAGCTCGACACGATCAAGCTTGACGCAGGTGAGCCCGATGGGATTAGGGCGAAACGGACTGCGCGTGGCAAACACTCCCACACGTTCGGCTCCGCCCAGACGCGGCGGGCGCACGGTTTTCGACCATTTTGCGTTGGTGCCGGACCTGTCCTGCGTTTTAGCGTCGACGGCAATATCCTTAGCCGTGCCGCCGGGCGTTCCGTTTTCGAAGCGCCACAGCAGCCACAGGTGAGAGAAGGAGTCCAGGCCCTCAACCGCTGCATTGGAGGCAAATTCCGGCTCAAAAACGATGTGCCCCTGCAGATGGGGCGCCAAAAAGCTGTTGCGCGGAATGCCGAACTTCTGCGGCAGGTCGGTATGTATGCGTGCGATAGGTTCCATGCCGGTCATTGTACGGCATGGAGGCGTGGGGCGTTGCGCGCAATTCTTCGCCGCGGTCCCCCGTCGTGCAACCAACGGTTGCTTGGAAGGGCGCCTGCCGCCGCGTATGCTTAAGCCATCAACCAGCAGAAAGGAGCCGCTATGGCCTTTGCAGAAAAGCTCATTGCTGTCCGTCGCGCCCATCACCTTACCCAAGAGCAGCTTGCCGCTAAGCTCTTCGTCACACGCCAGGCCATCAGCCGGTGGGAGCGCGGCGAGGTCACACCGGGCATCGACATGATGAAGCTCATCGCCGCCGTAACCGGAGAACCGCTGTCCCACCTGCTCGAAATGCCTGAGCACTATTGCCAGAGCTGCGGCATGATACTCACGCCCGACGACTGCGGCACCGATGCCACGGGCACCGCGACCGATCATTACTGCAAGTGGTGCTACGACCACGGCAAGTACACCTATGACACCACCATGGAGGCAATGATTGAGGATTGTGCCCCGCGCCTGGCACAAAACACCGGCATGTCGCTCGACGAAGCCGTCTCGCTCATGGGCGCCGTCCTGCCGCAACTGGAGCGCTGGCGCACCGTGCAGGAAAACGAGGCGCGCTACGGTGCCGAGGCGCGGGCGCGCTACGGCGATGAGGCTATCGATGCAGCAAACGAAGCGTTGCTGGACATGGACCCCGAGACATGGAACGACATGAAGGAACTTGAACGCGCTATTCTGGGCCAGCTCTCAATTGCCATGGGCATTGGCGACCCAGAGAGCAACGAGGCTCGTAAGCTTGTCGCGATGCATCGTCGCTGGATTGCTCTCAACTGGGGATGCGAGCCCCAAGACGAGGCGTACCTGGGCCTCGCCCACGGTTATCTTGCCGACCAGCGCTTTGTTGACTACTACGACAAGCCCTGCGCCACCGGAGCCACGGCGTTTCTGGTCCAGGCCATCGAGTCTTCGTTGACGCGCGCATAGACCGCGGCGGCTTTGGGTATTTCAATCAAAACCTCAACCGATTGGAGACCTATGGCTACTAATCACGAGCTCGCGCTGTACGTTATGGCCGGCTGCCCGTATTGCATAAAGGTCAAGCGATTCCTTGCCGATAACGGTGTGACCATCCCCGAGCGCAATATCTCGATCGACGGCGATGCTGAGCAGGCACTCATCGCCGTCGGCGGAAAACGCCAGGTTCCCTGCTTGTTCATCGACGGCAAGCCGCTCTACGAGTCAAGCGACATCATCGCATGGGTGCAGGAAAACCTGCTCTAGTGCAACATAGTCATTGGGGACGTTCATAAATGACTAGTCGTTAAAGAACGTCCCCAACGACTAACTAGTCGTTGAAGCGAGCTGTGGGTGCAAGCGGCTGTTCGCGAAAGACGCGCTCGACGGCAGCGCGGTATTCGTCGACCTTTTTGGTCTTGCGTACGATCTTGTGGACGGTAGCGGGATCAGCGAAAGCGCACTTGGCGTAGAACCACCACTCCTTCATGCGGAAGACCGCATTGCCGCCAATCTCTTCTGCATATGCCGCAAACAGCGTGTCGTGGAAGCGCTGCAGCTCAGCAGCCGTTGCAGCAGGGCCGCCCTTGACCATGCGAGCCAGAGCGGGGTTCGCGAGCAGGCCACGCCCCAACATCACATGGCGCGTGCCGGGATAGGCCTCCACCAGCGCGTCCATATCCTCAAGATCAAAAATGTCACCGTTATAGGCCACGGGGAACGGCACACGCTCCAGCGTCTCGCCATAAAACTCTTTGCGCGGCGAACCCGTATAGCGGTCCTTTTGCACGCGCGGATGCACAATGAGCTCTGCCAACGGCATGCGGCAATACAGATCGAGCACGCGCTCGTATTCGTCGTCATTCTCCAGCCCCAGCCTGGTCTTTACCGACACCGGCAACGGCGACCGCTCGCACGCATCACTTAAGAACGCCTCGAGCTCGTCGAGATTGCGCAAGAAACCCGAGCCCTTGCCCTTGGCGACAACCGTTCCCGAAGGGCAACCCAGGTTGAGATTGACCTCGCGGTAGCCCATGTCGGCGAGCACCTGTGCCGCCCACACAAACTCGTCCGCGTTCTTGGACATCAGCTGAGGCACCACGTTGAGCCCCTGGTTATTGGCAGGATCGATCTCCTTAAACGCCTTGCCGCCAAAGCGGTTTCCCACCCGCGGCGGCGGCAAAAACGGCGTGTAATAGCAATCGAGCGCACCGAAGCACTCCGCATGCACGCGACGGAACACATGCCCGGTAATCCCCTCCATAGGGGCCAGCGAAAGGATCATCTACTCTTCTCTCATATCAACACAACAAAGGGGCCGTCCCTTTGTCACATGCATTATGCCTTGCGCTTCAGGCGATTCACAAGGAAGAGGTAGCTACTGAACGATGATCACCCTCCAGCCGCACCCCATACAACGAGGTCTAATACTTTTCCCGAGAAGTGAACGAGTGAAAACGGGCCCCCGAAGCATCGGCACTTTCGAGATGCAATTTCCTGCGGTTTTGCCAGCCAAATCCTGCGGGTTTGACGTCTAAAAATGTCGATGCTTCGGAGGCCCAAGTATGGCCGTTCACTTCTCGGAAAAGTATTAGACCTCGATTTACATGCCACTCAATGTGACAAAGTGGCTGCTCCTTTGTCACATTCGATGAAAAAGGGCACCGATGTTAGTCGATGCCCCAATGCGGCTGCAGGTTAAGCCCTACAGCGTATGTCTAAGACGAATCGAACTATTCGTCCCAGGAGAGGTTCTTACCAGTCTTTTTTGCCAGCAGCAAGAACAGGCCGATAATAACGTTGCATGCGATGCAGAAGATGAAGACGCCCTGGAAGGAGCCGACAAGCTCATAGACCTTCATCATAACGGGCATGCCAAAGGCGCCGACGATATAGCCCACGGAGCAGATCAGCGCGAAGATGCGACCGAAATCGCGGGAGCCAAAGACATCCATAACCAAAACGGTCAGGGCAGTGCCAGCGATGACGTACATTACGTCGTTCACGCCTGCTGCGAGGATGCTGAGCGTCGAGTTGCTGCTGCTCATCATGAGCATGACAAAGGAGAGGATGGAGACAGCGAGCCAGCCCAGAATGGCCTTCGTGCTGCCGAACCTATCGCAAGTGGTGCCGACGATCGGATTGAGGAACAGATCGAAGAGCGATGCAGCGGATACCATGAAGCCGCCCACCATGGGGCTAAAACCAACCTCGGAAGCATACGTCGGGAAGAGCTGGTTCATGCAGCAAGTGAGCTGAACGAGACAGAGGAAGCCGATGCAGAAGAAGAAGGCAGGCGACTTAATGGCGCGCGCATAGCTAACGCCACGCGTGCTATCCTCGGTCGTCTCCTCGGTCTCGGTGACCGTCTCGCCCTCGACGTAGCCATAGGGCAGCATGCCCTTGTCCTGAGGCTTATAGCGAATAATCAGGACGGAAGCGGGGAGAATGAGCACGGCGGAGACGCCAGCGAGCACCAGATAGCCAGTCCTCCAGCCAGCGGCCTCGATGACAGAGGTGATGACGGGACTCATGATGAGCATGTAAATCGAGTTCACTGCCCAAGCGAGACCGATTGCCAGGCCACCAGATTTTTTGAACCACTGGTCAATAACGTCGGACATGGCGACGCCGGTGGTGAAGGCGAAGCAAACGCCAATCAGGGCGCCAGCGGCGATGAACATCCAGACTTCGGTGTAGAAGGCCATGCCTGCGCCGGCAGCGAGCAAAATAAGCTCGACAACGGGGAGCCAAACCTTGCCAACGACCTTGGGAATGAGTTTTCCGACAAACGGAAGAGCTGCCGCAAGACCAATGAGCGTTGCGGTGAAGTAATACGAGAAGATGGAATAGTCAAACCCGAACTCCTCGCACACGGGTGCGACGAAGGAGCCCGCGATGACGCTATAGGATCCGGTCGTGCCGGCAGACATAAGGCCGAGCGCGATTACGAGAACCCATGCGTAAACCTTGCTGCTCTTTAACTTTGCATTATCCATTGATACAGCTCCTAGAGACCCAGAAGGGCACACATAACAGCCTTGATGGTGTGCTGACGGTTCTCTGCCTCACGGAAGATGACCGAAGCGTTGGCCTCAAAGCACTCGTCGGCAATCTCAAAGCCCTCGGTGATGATTTCGCGATGGAGGTCGTTCTTGC
This sequence comes from uncultured Collinsella sp., assembly GCA_905197385.1. Taxonomy (GTDB): domain Bacteria; phylum Actinomycetota; class Coriobacteriia; order Coriobacteriales; family Coriobacteriaceae; genus Collinsella. The sequence continues at coordinate 701 of CAJJYO010000002.1, read as the reverse complement.
ACTGGTCGAGGAGCATTTTGCCGACACGGTGATCTGCGTTATGGACAGAGGGAAGCTCATGCATGCAGAAGATGTCGGGATTGTTGGTGCGCTTGCACAGCTCGCTGGTGACGCGATAGGGGTACAAAGACTCGGCATCGCCCAACCAGGAGTTGTAGTCGTCGGGATCCAGAACCTCTTCGCCGCACTCGGGGTTGATGTAGCGCCACTCCTCGGTAACGATAACGTCAACGCCATCCAGGGCATCGAGGTCAGAGGTGATGGTAAAGGTCCTATTGGGAGCGTACTTGGCGTAGCAGGCCTCCACCTCTTCGATCATTTCCTTGCACATCTGATGACGGAGGTCGTCGGGGCCGATGGCGAGGAAGTCCATGTCGAGCATAGCGCACAGACGGCCATACCACACTGGGGCGCCGGCGCAGTTGCCAACGAAAGCCATCTTCTTGCCGCGGCTCGTACGCAAACCGCCCCATTGCTCTTCCATCGTAAGAGCGTCAGCGAGCATCTGAGTCGGGTGATCGCCGAGAGTAAGGGCATTGATGACCGGGATGTCAACCAGGTCGGCGACGTCATAGAGGAACTGCTCGTCCTTCTGTGCGCGGTAGACGATGAGATCGTACATGCCGTTAAAGACGCGCATGGCATCCTTGACGGTCTCGCAGTCACCCATGTGGGAGTTGGTCAGATAAGTGAAGCCCATG
>CAJJYO010000001.1 GCA_905197385.1 uncultured Collinsella sp. | reverse complement strand
GGCCTCCCCCTTTTTTGCGTTTATGGGGCGTAAATGACTCAATTACACCAGACGATCTTATCGTTTTTGGTATTGAGCCCTTATTTAAAGAAGATAAATCTAATAACAAGGGCAACTGCTATGGCCACAATGATCAAAAGCAGGATTGTCAGTCGATGCTGCTTGCGTCTTTTACTTGACGAAACGAAGATTGATTTTCCCTGTTTTGGCGTTTCGAGATAGCGAGCCGAATGCGTCAAGGTTTGCTTTGGTCGAGGACCTCTTTGTTGATGAGCGGCGGATGCTTTCATCGGCTCATCACTAGCTGCGCTGTTTTTAGATAATGGTGCGTCTTTCAGATATACAGGGTCTCCCGAGGCGACGCCCATATGTTTACGTCCCGTTTGGGCATCCTCGAGCGTTTGATATCGATTTCTCGTCACATACTCGGGCTCCGGATCATTAATGGGCTCTTGCGAGATGTGGGGGCGATGGAACCGTAGCGGCTGCGTGGAAGTATCTTCCCCCTGCGTCGGCATAAACATATTGTTCCGGTTTTGGTCGTCCATGATGCCCTTTAGCTCGTTACCAACAACGTGTACGCGCTCATTGTAAGCCCCTTGTTATTTGTAGCTGGGGACATACTCGGTATTTAAGCTCTGGTTCAAAGAACCTTAACCTTCCTAAAACCTGAGTCATACGCACTTAGATATGCTTATAGTACTGGACTCAAAAAACTTTATAGTCGATGTATATATGAGCACTGGGTGGGCATATATAAGAGCGTCAAAAGAAGTCCCAGTCACCTGGAAGATGACTCGGCAGTCCTATAAAGGAGTGGTAAACATGGCAAGCATGGTTCCTTATCGTTCGGTTTTTGGCGTTCGTCCCTCTGCAAGCTCGCTGTTCGATCTGTTTGATGATATGAGCGACCTAGCGAACAGCTCGATTGCCTCTAAGGCGTTCCCCGTTGACGTTGAGGATAAGGGCGATGGCTATGAGGTCAAGGCTTATCTGACCGGCGTCGCCAAGGACGATATCGATGTCGAGCTTAACGAGGGCCGTCTGTCCATTAGCGTGAATGTCGAGGAAGACGAGGAGAACGAGGGCAAGAACTTCCTGCAGAAGGAGTTCAGCTCGTACAGCGCGACGCGTGGCGTGTATCTTAAGGACGCTTCGAGCGAGGGCCTCTCGGCTAAGTACGCTGACGGCATCCTGACCGTTACGGTTCCCAAGATCGTCGAGAAGAAGAACGTTACGAAGATCTCCATCGAATAACTTCGTTGGTGTTCTTCGCTATTAAAAGACAACAAAAGGGGCTGGGAAGCGATTCCCGGCCCCTTTTGCTGTTTAGGACAGTCTATTGAATGGTTGCTGGCCGATACTGGCTTGCGGGGCGTATCGAGAGTTTTCGCGATCCTTGGAGAAGGGTGGCGGAGCTGCCGAGCTCGTCATCCAGGGTTGCGGCCAGAGCTTTGGCATAGCTTTTGACGGTAAGGCTCGGACGATTGTTATCTTGGCTGATATGCATGGCAATGAGCTGTTCGGTGCGATCGGTAACAAGTTCGCGCGCGGCTTCGGCGGCTTGGCCATTGGAGAGGTGTCCCCTTGCAGACAGGATGCGCTCCTGAAGAAAGCGGGGATATTCTCCCTCGCGCAGCATGGTCACATCGTGGTTGCTTTCGAGCGCGAGGACTCGACAATCTTTGAGGGTGTTCATGGCTTGGCTCGATAGCTCTCCGGTGTCGGTGGCAAAGCCGATGGAATCATCGAGGGTGTCGAATCGATAGCCGACTGGATTGATGACATCGTGTGACGTTGAGTAGGTTTGCACGTGGATGCCGGCTATGGATAGGGTGTCACCGGGATCGAATTCCTCGACAGGCAGATGCGAAAGATTTTCTTTGCTCGAAAGAGTGCCCCTGCTGGCAAAGAGGGGGCCGTGCCAGTGCTTGCACCAGACATCGAGGCCCTTGATGTGATCGCTATGCTCATGAGTAATGAGAAGAGCCGAGACGTTGTCTGCCGAGAGCCTCAGTTCTGCCATGCGCTTTAATGTCTCGCGGCGAGACAGTCCGTCATCGACCATAATGAGCCCCTGCGGGCCCTCGATGAGTGCGCAGTTGCCTTTAGAGCCACCGCCGAGGATATGAAGGTGCAGACGAGACATAAGATTCCAAAGGATACAATGGGTGCGGACGAATAGAGGAGGAAGCAAATGCCTACGGTATCTCAGCATTATGGACACCATGCCGTGCCTGGGGCAGTCGATGAGACCCGGACGAGGCAGCAGGCTGCTCCTGTCGTGCTCATGGTATCAGGCGGCGCGGACTCGACGGCACTGCTTCTTATGGCGTGCACATCAAAGCTGGATATCCAAGACGGACGCGGTGTCGCCCCCATTGCTCGCGAGCGCCTGCATGTGCTGCATGTAAACCATCATCTGCGCGGCAAGGCGTCCGATGGCGACGAGGCCTTTGTGCGTGAGCTCTGCGCGCAATATGGTTTACCGCTGTGTGTGGAGCACGCTTATTTTGATGGGGAGTCGGGCAATATTGAGGCCGCGGCCCGCGAGGTGCGCTATGCCGCGGCGCGGAGGTATGTTCGCGAGCTCTGCGCCCAGACGGGGGCACCGCGAACGGCGGCTCGTATCTGCACCGCGCACACGTCTTCGGATCGCGCGGAAACGTTTTTGATGAACGCGATTAAGGGTTCGGGGCCCGCTGGCCTATCGAGCATTCCTCGCCGGAGGAATATCGTGGTGCGTCCCTTGCTCGACCTAACTCACGGCGAGCTCGTGGGCTATCTACAGGTACATGGTCAGCCGTGGCGTGAAGACGAGAGCAATGAGGATATCTCGTATCTGCGAAACTACGTGCGCCATCGAGTGATGCCGGTGGTGGCGCAGCGCAACGCGAGCGTCTGCAAGACGATTGGCGCCGCCTGTGAGATCTTGGGTGATGAAGATGCGTTTCTATCCCAGCTGTCGGCACAGGCGTTTCGAAGCTGTTTGCGCAAAGAGGCAGCGGGCGCACTGGTGCTCGATGCCAGGCGCCTTGCTGCGGCCGAGGTGGTAATCGCGCGGCGCATCGTGCGACTGGCGATCAAACGCATCGATCCGGACGCTCGTCCCGAGATGCGGCATGTTGAGCGAGTCCTTTCCTGCGTTGCCGAGGGTGCCGGCTCGGTCACGCTTCCGGCGGGAATTGACGCGCGCGTTGAGTTTGGCATGCTGGCGTTTAAGGCCCCGGTGGCTCGCGAGGGCCTGGTCGCGGACTGGGTTACCGTACCCGGTCGTTTGCCGTTGGGCGGGGGACGTATGCTGGTCACAGAGCCGATGGCCGTTGAGCTGGGATGCGATATCGTGCGCCGCGCCCGTGAGCTTGCGGCTGCCGGGGAAGTGACAGCTTTGGTAGACGCGGCTGCCTTGGGTTTTGCCGACAGCGATAGTGAGCGGATCCTGGCGGGCTCGCGTGGCGAGATCCCTGTCGAGGCGCGATTGGCGCGCCTGTGGGTGGACGGTCCCGCACCGGGAGACGTGATGTGCCCGTTAGGGATGAGTGGCCGAAGCAAGAAAGTATCCGACTTGCTAGGCGAGGCTCGCATTCCCGTTTCCGAGCGCGCCGGCGTGCCCATGGTGAGGACGGCGCCGGGAGGTGCCGTGGTGTGGGTCGCCGGAGTTCGCGCGGACGAGCGTTTTAAGTGCACGGCCGCAACGCGCGTGGCATATCTGCTCCGCGTGGTCGATGCGGAATAGCGTCCCACGTCTGCTATTCTGTGCGACGTTGACGGTATTCCCGCGCTGATGGCGCACGGGCTGGTAAATTTACCCCGTGCGCTGCTAGAATGTGAAGTTCGCGTCCATACGGCGGTGTGTGGGCGATAAGCACAAGAAAGGGTTGTCATGGCTTCTCAACATCCGGATATCGAGAAGGTTCTGTTCACGCAGGAGGATATCGACGGTATCGTCTCTCGCCTGGGCGAGGAGATTACGCGCGACTACGCGGGTAAGGATCTGGTGCTGATTGCGGTCCTGCGCGGTGCCGTGGTCTTTATGGGCGACCTGATGCGCAAGATCGAGCTGCCGACCAACATCGATTTCATGGCTGTTTCGAGCTATGGCGACGGTGTGAAGTCCTCGGGTATCGTGCGTATCATTAAGGATCTGGATATCGACATCCGCGGTCGCGACGTGCTGATCGTTGAGGACATTCTGGACTCGGGCCTGACGCTCAAGTATCTGATGAAGAACCTCGAGAGCCGCAAGCCCGCTTCTCTGGAGGTCGCCGCCTTCCTGTGGAAGGACGTTGAGGACCGTACCTCGGCCATCACGCCCAAGTATGTTGGAACCCATTGCCCCGATGCCTTTGTGGTGGGCTACGGCCTCGACTATGTCGAGCGCTATCGTAACCTTCCGTATCTGGGCATTTTGAAACCGGAGGTTTATTCGTAAGATGCCCGACGACCGTAACGATAACAATTCCCAGACTCCCCGGGAGCCTAAGATCCCGGGGGTGCCCGGAGGCAAGAAGCCCACGCGTACGGGCTGGCTGTATTTTATTTTGGCTTGCGCGCTCCTGGGCTACGCCTTCTTTAACATGGGCTCCGGCTTTGCCAATTCCAGCAATACCGTTAAGCTCGCGACGAGCGAGATGGTGAGTGCCATCAAGCAGGATCGCGTCGAAGATCTGACCTATACGGTTCAAGACGGAAGCGTGACGGGTCATTACTGGAAGACGAAGAAGGACAAGGGCGATACGAGCGAGCTCAAGAGCTTCTCCTCGACCTATGTCGGCTCCGATTCGCTTGCCGAGCTTATGGCGGAGCACCCCGATACCAAGTACATCGTCAACACCAACGATCCCGATTTTTGGGGCGACCTGGCGATGAGTGTGCTTCCGACGATCGCCCTTATCGCCATCATGTTCTACTTTATGCGCCAGATGATGGGCGCCAACAACAGGAACATGCAGTTTGGCAAGACCAACGCCAAGACCAACGAGGCCACACGCCCCAAGGTCAAGTTTGAAGACGTTGCCGGCGTGGACGAGGCAGTCGAGGAGCTCGAGGAGATCCGTGACTTTTTGAGCGATCCGGATCGCTATCGCAAGCTGGGCGCCAAGATCCCGCGTGGCGTGTTGCTGGTTGGCCCTCCGGGCACCGGTAAAACGCTGCTGGCCAAGGCCGTTGCCGGCGAGGCGGGCGTGCCGTTCTTTAGTATCTCGGGTTCCGACTTTGTCGAGATGTTCGTAGGTGTCGGTGCCAGCCGCGTGCGTGACCTCTTTAAGGAGGCCAAGTCCCAGGCCCCGTCGATCATCTTCATCGATGAGATCGATGCCGTGGGACGTCAGCGCGGAGCTGGCTTGGGCGGCGGTCACGACGAGCGCGAGCAGACGCTCAACCAGCTGCTGGTCGAGATGGACGGCTTTGAGGAAAGCGAGTCGGTCATCCTGATCGCTGCGACCAACCGTCCTGACATCCTGGATCCGGCATTGCTGCGTCCCGGCCGTTTTGATCGTCAGGTTACGGTCGACCGTCCGGATGTGAAGGGCCGCGAGCAGATCTTGCGCGTGCATGCGGAGAACAAGCCGATGGACGAGGACGTTAAGTTTGAGAAGCTCGCCCAGATGACCGTTGGCTTTACTGGTGCCGATTTGGCGAACCTGCTCAACGAGTCTGCGCTGCTGGCCGCTCGCCGTCATCGTTCCGTGATCTCGATGGACGAGGTCGAGGAGTCGATGGAGCGCGTGATTGCCGGACCGCAACGCAAGGGTCGCGTGATGACCGAGGCCGAGCGCACCACGATTGCCTACCACGAGAGCGGTCACGCTTTGGTGGGCCACATCCTGGAGCACTCCGATCCGGTTCATAAGATCTCGATCGTCAGCCGCGGTCAGGCCCTGGGCTACACGCTGCAGCTTCCGCAGGAGGACCACTTCCTCAAGACCAAGAACGAGATGCTCGACGAGCTCGCCGTGTTCTTGGGCGGTCGCGTTGCCGAGGAGCTCATGTGCGATGACATCACGTCGGGCGCGAGCAACGACCTGGAGCGTGCGACCAAGATGGCGCGCGAGATGGTTACGCGTCTGGGCATGAGCGAGGAGCTGGGCACGCAAGTGTTTGGCGAGGCGCAGCATCAGGTGTTCCTTGGTCGCGATTACGCCGATCACCAGGATTACTCCGAGGAGACGGCACGCCGCATCGATATCGAGGTTCAGCGCATCATGCGCGAAGCCCATCGTCGTGCGGTCGAGATCCTGGACGCCCGTCGCGATCAGCTCGATCTGATGGCGAAGGTGCTGCTTGAGCGCGAGACCGTCGAAGGCGACGCCGTGAACGCCCTGCTCGACAACGAGGGGAATGCCTCCCTTGAGCGCGAGGGCGATATCCTGGCGGCCAAGGAGGAGCGCAATGCCAAGGCGGCCGGCATGCCGACCAAGAAGCGCGCGCCTCGTATGAGCGAGGAGGAGCTGGCGGCTGATGCCGCGGCCTTTGCGCAGGCGGCCATGCAGGAGGATGCCGAAGCCGCATCCGATAATGCTGACGATGACCATGCCGTCGTCGATGCCGATGCCGACACCGACGCCGACAAATAGTCTTTGTGGCGAAAGCCTCCGCGGGGAAACCTGCGGAGGCTTTTTCTTTTGAGCGATATGGGGCCGTCTGTTGATTGGGGACAGACTTAAATGAGCGTTTTCACGCATTTAAGTCTGTCCCCAATCAACATTGCTGCGGCACTTTGCTCGGCTAAAGCGTACAATAGCGCCTATGCGAAAGGGGAACAGATGATCAACGAAACTATGTATGCTCGCGGTGCGGAAAGCTCCATCATCCGTGAGATTTTTAGCTATGGCCTTGAGCGCAAGGCGCAGATCGGTGCGGAAAACGTATTCGATTTTTCGCTGGGCAATCCGAGCGTTCCGGCACCCGCTGCTGTGGCGGAGTCCATTAAGAAGGCCCTGGAGCTGCCGAGCGACCAGCTGCACGGCTACACGCCCGCACCGGGCCTGCCGCAATGTCGTGCCGCTGTGGCCGAATCGCTCAACCGCCGCTTTGGCACGAGCTATGAGGGCAAAGACGTATTTATGACGGTGGGTGCCGCGGCTTCGCTCACCTGCACGCTCAACGCCGTTACGAACCCGGGCGACGAGGTTATTGTTATCGCCCCGTACTTTCCGGAGTATCGCGTTTGGATTGAGAAGGCCGGCTGTACGTGTGTTGAGGCGCTCGCCGATGAAGATACGTTCCAGCTGAGCGTGGACAACGTGCTCAAGGCGATCAGCGATAAGACGGCGGCCGTCATCATTGACTCTCCCAACAATCCGACCGGTGCCGTATATACATGCGACACGCTGACGCGACTGGCCAATGTTCTGCGCGAGGCCAACGCTCAGCGCGATCCCGAGAATCCGATTATGCTCATCTCGGATGAGCCGTACCGCGAGATTGTGTACGGTGCCGAGGTGCCTTGGGTGCCCTCGATCTACGAGCACACCATCGTGTGCTACTCGTATTCCAAGTCGCTGTCGCTGCCGGGCGAGCGCGTGGGGTGGATCTTGGTTCCCAACACCAATCCGCAGGCTGCCCGTCTGATGCCGGCTGTTGCGGGTGCTGCCCGTACGCTAGGTTTTGTATGCGCACCGGCACTCTTCCAGCGCGTAATCATCGATTGCATCGATGAGCCGAGCGATGTCGAGGCCTATGCGCGCAACCGCACCGCGCTTACCGACGCACTAGCGGAGTACGGCTACACCTATGTTGAGCCGGATGGTGCATTCTACCTGTGGGTGAAGGCGCTGGAACCCGATGCGAATGCGTTTTGCGAGCGTGCAAAGAAGTATGAGTTGCTTGCGGTTCCCTCGGACAGCTTTGGTATGCCGGGTTGGTTCCGCCTGGGCTATTGCGTGAGTTACGAAACGATTATCAATTCGCTACCCGCTTGGAAACAGTTGGCGGACGAGTATCGTTAAAAGTAAAGCGCTCTGCCTACAATGTTTTACGTGAAACGGGGTTTGGTGTTAAGCCAGACCCCGTTGTCATGGACGTTGTGTCTTTGGGATGGAGTGGTTTTACGACTATCGAAGGCTATGCGTACAATGAATATAAGCGACGGCCGTGCCAGATAAGGAGACCTGATGCCCTACCTGCTTTCTTGTGACATTCATACCCATACGATATTCTCTGCGCATGCATATTCGACCATTGAGGAGAATGTGTACTGGGCGGCAGAGCGTGGCCTGCAGGTGCTCGGATCTGCCGACCATCTGAGCTCTATGGTTACGGCTTGCCCCAATGACCTGCGCAGTTACCAATTCTTTATCAACCAGGATATCTGGCCGCGCATTTGGAGCGGCGTGCTGGTGCTGCGTGGTGCCGAGGCCGATATCGTTTCGCTGGACGGAAGCCTGTTTGGCGAGGACACTCCTGTCACGCTCGATATTGCCGGTGATTCGTACAGCCGTCAGCATTCGCTGTTCGATTTGGTTACGCGAAATTTGGATTATTTGGTTGCGAGCGTGCATAATCCGCAGATTGCTGAAGGCGCGACGCTGGCCCAGACGACCGAGATGTATATCAATGCCCTGGAGCACCCCAAGGTGTTCATGCTGGGTCACACGGGGCGTTCGGGCGTGCCGTTCGATATCGACGAGGTGCTGTTGGCAGCTAAGGCCAAGCACAAGATTATCGAGATCAACAACCATAGTCTTGAACACGGTGTCGACACTGAGCATTGGGCCGTATGCCGCAAGATCGCCGAGCGCTGCGCCGAGCTGGGCGTGGGCATTGGCGTGTCAACCGATGCCCACATTGGCATGGCCATTGGCAAGCTCGATCACGCGCGCAAGATGCTCGACGAGATTCACTTCCCGCTAGATTTGATCGTGACGCGCGACCGCGAGACGCTGCTGCGCGAGATGGCGGCAGCCGGCGTGTGCGATCTGCGCAATGGGATGTAGCGGAGTTTATAAACCAAGCGAAGGGGGCGGCCCAGGCGGGTCGCCCCCTTTCTTGTCCCAAAAATCTACTGAGGTCGGTTAGCGGCGTTCGAGGACCGCTACGGTTTCGGTGTGGTCGGTGTGAGGGAACATGTCGACGGGCGTGATCTTGAGCAGGCAATAGCCTCCGTCGAGGAGCTGATGCAGGTCGCGCTCTTGAGTTACGGGGTTGCAGCTGATATAGGTGATGCGGCGCGGCTTAAGCGCGCAGGCAGCTTCGAGGAACTCGGGGGTAGAGCCGGCGCGCGGCGGATCGATGGAAAGGACATCGACCCGCTCGTTGTTATCGGCGGCATCCAGGATGCAATCGGTGGCGTCGTCGGCCATAAACCAGGCGCTGCGGGTGAGGCCGTTGAGCTCGGCATTGCGACGTGCGTCGGCAATGCCCGCCGGGTTGCGCTCCACGCCGAGCAGCATAATGCCGATGCCCTTTTTCTGGGCATCTTTAACTGCGCAAAGACCGATGGTACCGCTGCCACAGTAGGCATCCATGAGCACATCGCCCTGGTGCAAATCCATGCCGTCGATAGCGAGCTGATAGAGCAGCTCGGTCTGTTGCGGGTTGGTCTGATAAAACGCGGTGGGGGAGATGTCGAATTCGCAGCCGAGCAGCTGGTCGCGCATGCATTCGGCGCCATACACGATGCGGGTTTCCTCGCCGAGGATGGCGTTGCCGGGACGTCCGTTGATGTTTTGGGCGACGGTGACGATGCACGGATCGAGTGCGGCGACAGCCTCAAAGAACTCCTGCGCATGCGGCAAGTCGCGCTGAGCGGTCACGAGCGTGACCATGACCTGGTCGGTACGCCAACCGCAGCGGACGACGGCATAGCGGAGCAAGCCCAGATGCTTGTCCTCGTTAAAGGCGGGAATATGCAACCGCTCAGCTTCGCGTGCGATGCCGTTGAGAATCTGACGAGCGCCCGACGCCTCGACGGGGCATTCGGGTACGGCAACGATCTTGTGCGTGCCGCGCTCAAAGAAACCGCAACGGACAGCGCCCTCCTTACCGGGAGCAAAGGGAGTGGCAGCCTTATGACGAAAGCCACGCGGCGCAGGATATTTACCCGGGTCGCCAAGGGTGACGCCCATACCGCGAATAGGATCGACAGCAATGCTCTCGCGCTCACAAAGCTCGGCAAACAGCTCCTCCATAGCAGCCTGCTTAGCCGCCAACTGCTTTTTATAAGGACGATTGAGCGCCGTGCACCCACCGCAAGATTTCATGATCGAACAGGGAGACTTGGGGTCCACGGCCTTACGCGCAGACGAAACCCGATCTTTATGCGAGCGCTTGGAACGAGTCTGAGGCGCTTTATCCCCGCCTCGACGAGAGTCAGAACGCTTGGTCTTAGCTCTGCTCTTGGTCGGTTTGCTTTTTGCAGCTTTAGAAGACTTGGATTTCGTAGAAGATTTCTCCTCCTTCGACCCCTCAGCCGCCTCGATCAAAGCACGACGAGCCTTACGCTCCGCACGAGATTCTGCCATGAATTAACCCCACTAATTTACAAATTGAAATCTGAAAGCATTGTACCGTGCCAAGCTAGCGGACGATATGCAAGCGTCCATTTCGTGTCAGTGATAAGTCCAACGATGTTTGCTCCCCGCCCATGCCGGGCAAACCCTCCCTTGTACTTTATCAAGGTAGAGTGTATGATTCTGGACGTTACACGACTCACTTTACTTAACTAAAGTGCCATCAAGGGGGAATACCATGAATACCGATATGTCTCGTCGTCAGTTTGTTGGTCTAGCCGGCTCGCTCGCCACGGTGCTTGGCCTTGGTCTTGTCGGTTGCGGCGGTGGTGCCGGCAAGGGCTCCGCTGCTGGCTCTGCCGCGGCCAAGGATGTGAAGGGCGCTGCGGAGTCCAAGAAGCTCGTGGTGGGCTTTGATAAGTCCTATCCTCCGTACGGCTTTGTGGGCGACGATGGCGAGTACACCGGCTTTGATCTCGATCTGGCCAAGGCTGTTGCCGATAAGCAGGGCTGGGAGGTCAAATACGAGGCCATCGACTGGGATGCCAAGGATACGCTGCTTAACTCGGGCGCCATCAACTGCATCTGGAACGGCTTTACCATGGAGGGTCGCGAGGACGATTACACGTTCTCCGAGCCGTACATGCTCAACGAGCAGGTGCTGGTGGTAAAGAAGGATGCGGGCATCAAGAGCTGGGACGATCTTGCCGGTAAGACCGCGATTACCCAGACCGATTCCGCTGCGCAGGATGTGCTCGAGGGTGACCAGAAGGATCTGGCGGCGACGTTTGCCACGCTCGACACGATCGGCGAGTACAACACGGCCTTTATGCAGCTCGAGAGCGGCGCGGTCGATGCCGTGGCTTGCGACCTTTCGATTGCCCAGTATCAGCTTGCCGCCAAGCCCGATGCTTATACGCAGCTTGATGAGCCGCTGTCCAGCGAGCACTACGCCGTCGGCTTTAAGAAGGGGGACACCAAGTCGGCCGACGCCGTGACCGAGTCGCTCAAGGCACTCTATGAGGACGGCACGGTCAAGGACCTGTGCGACAAGTATGCGGATTACGGTCTTTCCTTCGACAACTGGGTTCTGAAATAGCGGCTTTCCCAGGCACCCGATTTTGCCGTTCAAACCGTCGCTTGCGTACATTTAGTACGCGGCACTCCTCTTTCACGGCAAACTCGAGCACCTGGAAAACCCGCTTTAGCATTGGGTTTGCTGTTCTGTTGTCGCGAAAGAGAGCTTAGGTTGTCTATTCAGGTCATGATGCAGATGCTTGGCCAGGGATTCTTGGTCAGCTTGCAGTTGTTTGTGCTGACGCTGCTGGGGTCGATTCCGCTGGGAATCCCCGTGGCGTTTATGCGCATGAGTAAAATTGCGCCGCTCCGCTGGATTGCGCGCATCTATATCTCGGTCATGCGCGGTACGCCGCTCATGCTGCAGATGTTTGCCATCTACTTTGCCCCGTACTACGTGTTTGGCATCTCGCTCACGCCCGATTCCAAATGGACGGCGTGCGTCGTGGCATTCATCATCAACTACGCCGGCTACTTTGCCGAGATCTATCGCTCGGGCCTGCAGTCGATTCCGCGCGGTCAATATGAGGCCGCCGAGGTGCTGGGCTACTCGCGTCTGCAGACGTTTCTGTATATCGTGATGCCGCAGGTCGCCAAGCGTATTCTGCCGGCGATGGGCAACGAGATCATCACACTGGTCAAGGACACGTCGCTGGCGTTCGCCATCGGTGTGGGTGAGATGTTCTCGACCGCCAAGGCGCTGGTCGCCTCGCAGGTGAGCATGGTGCCGTTTGCGATTGCGGCGTTGATCTACTGGGTCTTTAACTTTGTGGTCGAGATGCTGCTGGGCGCTGCCGAAAAGAAGCTGGACTATTATCATGACTAACTCAGTGATGAAAATCGAAAGCGCGCGTAAGGCGTTTGGCGGCAATGAGGTGCTCAAGGATATCTCACTCGAAGTCAAGCGCGGTGAGGTCGTGGCGATTATCGGGCCTTCGGGTGGCGGTAAGTCCACGCTGCTGCGCTGCGCTACGCTGCTCGAGACACTCGACGGTGGCTCGCTTTCGTTTGGCGACCTTGCCGTTGCGACGGACGCGGGGCCGGGTGCGGTCTATGCGAAAGGCGACGTGCCCAAACAGGCGCGCTCGCGGTTTGGCCTGGTGTTCCAGAACTACAATCTGTTCCCGCACTATACCGTGATGAAAAACATCATCGACGCGCCGATCCGCGTGCTTAAGCGACCGCGCGAGCAGGCGGAAGCTCGTGCGTATGAATTGATTGCTCAGATGGGGCTTATGGGCAACGAGAATAAGGTTCCGTGTGAGCTTTCGGGCGGCCAGCAACAGCGTGTGAGTATCGCCCGCGCCTTGGCGCTCGATCCAGAGATCCTGTTCTTTGACGAGCCGACCTCGGCACTCGATCCCGAGCTGACGGCCGAGGTGCTGCGTGTCATTAAAGACCTTGCCGCGCAGAATATGACGATGGTGATTGTGACCCACGCAATGCAGTTTGCGCGCGATGTTGCCGACCGCGTGGTCTTTATGGATGGCGGCCGCATTGTCGAGGAGGGTCCTGCCGAGCAGGTCATCGACCATCCGCGTGAGCAGCGCACCCGTGAGTTCTTGAGCCGTATCGAGGGATAGGCTCAGGTATTTACTCAACTATTAATTGAGGCGAAGCCGCCGCAGGTCTTACGGTCTGTGGCGGCTTTTTGTTTGCATCGACGGGGTTCAATAATCGCCTCACAAGCTTGTCTCTTCCTCTCGCCGCCTGTATTCATACGTGTGCCGAAAGGTGTGCATGGACGGTCGCCCGTGAGGGTAGGGTGGTGGCATAGGACATTTGGAGGGTGAGTCGTCTCGGCTGCCGACCATGCTGCTCCCGGGATGGCACCGACCGCGAACTCTCCCCGTTGGCGTCGCGCAATGCGCGCGGCCCTGCAAGGAGGTCATCATGGGTGCTCCCAAGACCGGTAACGTAAGGAACGTGGTGCTCGTAGGCCAAGGCGGGGTGGGCAAGACTTCACTCGCCGAAGCCATGCTCCACCTTTCCGGTAAGACCGCCCGTCTGGGCGGCCACGACGGCACCAAGCCTACGCTCGACTATGACCCCGAAGAGGTCAAGCGTGCGTTTTCCATCTCGACGACCATTGCGCCGATCGACTGGAAGGGCGCGCGCATCAATGTGCTCGATGCCCCGTGCTACCCCGATTTTATCGGCGACGCCTTTGCCGCGATGAGCGTCTGCGAGACGGCTCTGTTTGTGGTCGACGCCGAGGCCGGCCCGCAGCCTACGACGGTTAAGCTCTGGTATGCCGCCGAGGACCTGCGCTTGGCGCGTGCGGTGTTCGTAAACCGCCTGTCGCGCTCCGAGGCCAGCTTTGCGACCACGATGGACCTGCTGCAGGAGCGCTTTGGCACGCGATTGGGCGCCGTGACCCTTCCCTGGGGCGAGGGCGAGGACTTTGATGGCATCATCGACCTGGTGCGCATGAAGGCGCGCCATTGCAACGGCACCGAAGCCGTTGAGTCGGAGATTCCCGAGGAGTATCGTGCCCAGGCCGAGGAAGCCCATGACCATCTGTGTGAGCTGGTGGCCGAGGCCGACGATGAGCTGATGATGAAGTACCTGGAAGGCGAGGAGACGCTGACGCAGGAGGAGCTTGAGGGCCTGCTGTCGAAGGCGATTGCCGAGCGCATCTTTGTGCCGGTCTTTGCGGGCGATTGCATTAAGGAGCAGGGCGTCAACTCGCTGATGGACGACATCGCCACGTACTTCCCGGCGCCGACGGACTACGGCGAGATGCCGCTCATCGACGGCGATTCGCTTAAGATCTCGAGCGACGATGACCGTCCGGTGGCGTTTGTGTTTAAGACGCTGGCCGATCCGCAGCAGGGCCGCATCAGCTTTATCAAGGTGCTGGCGGGCACGCTTGAGCCGGGCCTTGAGCTGATCAACGCGCGTACCCGCAAGAGCGATCGTCTGGCTCACCTGTATGTGATGTGCGGCCGCGACATGACCGAGGTCGGTCACGCCTATGCCGGTGACATCATCGTGGCGCCCAAGCTGGCTGCCGAGACGGGCGATACACTCTCCATTACCGGTAAGGTCGAGGCTGCGGCGTTTAAGTTTCCCAACTCTCAGTACCGCATTGCCATCGAGGCCGAGAATCGCGGGGACGAAGAGAAGCTCTACACGTTTATCGAGAAGGCCTGCAAGGCCGATCCGACCATGAGCATCGACCGCGACGAGGAGACCGGCCAGACCATTATCTCCGCCGTTGGTGAGGCGCAGGTTTCGGTGCTGCTCAACCGTCTGGAGGACCGCACCAAGGTCGCTGCCAAGAGCGTGCCGATCCGCATTCCGTATCGCGAGACCATCCGCCGCACGGCGAGTGCCCAGGGCCGCCACAAGAAGCAGACTGGCGGTGCCGGTCAGTATGGCGACTGCTGGCTGCGCGTTGAGCCGCTCATTGGGCCCGACGGCACGAGCGACGGCTACGAGTTTGTGGATGAAGTCGTGGGCGGCCGTATTCCGCGCTCGCTCATCCCCGCCGTGGACAAGGGCGTCCAGGAGACCATGAAGGACGGTATTATTGCCGGCTATCCGCTCACGGGCATTCGTGTCGCGGTGTATGACGGCTCGTATCACAGCGTCGACTCCAACGAGATGGCGTTCCGCGCGGCGGCTCGCATCGGCCTGCGCAAGGCATGCGCCGATGCTGACCCGGTGGTGCTGGAGCCCATCGAGGAAATCACGGTGACTATCCCCGAGAGCTACGCCGGCGCCGTGATGGGCGACATCTCGGCCTCGCGCGGTCGCGTGACGGGCATGGAGACCGATGAGCGCGGAGACACCGTGGTCATTGCCCAAGCGCCGCTGGCCGAGCTGACGGATTACTCGACGCGTCTGCGCTCTATCACGCGCGGCACGGGCGACTTTACCATGAAACCCGCCGGCTACGAGCAGGTTCCCTATGACGTTCAGGCCAAGCTGGTCGAGCGCTATGAGGAGGGTCGCGCCAAGTAGCGAGGGGCTTTGCCTGCAATGTAGGTGCTGACGAAAAGGCCGCCCTGGGTAATAACCGGGGCGGCCTTTTTTGATCCCCGGGGCCGCGCTAAGTAAATCGACGTAAGGCAACCACCACGATGGGGACAGCCTCCATCGTGGTGTTTTTGGCAGACGAGGCGCCTGTCGGCTTTTATTGGGACGGACTCCTTTTCATGCTGCCGTGAAAGAAAAAAAGACCTCCTTTGATAGAATATACGTATATAGACGTCTACTTGAACAAGGAGGCAATATGTTCGAGGCGGTTATCTTCGATATGGACGGGCTCATGTTCGATACTGAGCCGATTTGGGCTTCCTGCTGGCCCAAAACCGCAATTGAGTTTGAGGTTGAATGCAAAGAGGGCCTTGCGGACGCCATGCGTGGCACCAATGGATCGGAAGCGGTGTCCATTATTCGCGAGTGGTATGGCGATGAGGTCGATTCTCAAGCGTTTGGTGACCGTTTTTACGAAATAGCGCATGAAGCGCTGGCTCAGGGCGCAGAGAAGAAACTCGGATTAGATCGGCTTCTCGACTATCTTCAGGCTGAGGGAATTCCGATGGCAGTTGCTTCATCATCGAGCAGAAAAATGATCGAGGCAAATTTGATAAGGGGAGGAATACTCCCTTATTTCGATTCGATCGTCTCTGGTGTTGAGGTCGAACACGCCAAGCCTTACCCAGACGTCTTTTTGAAAGCGGCGGATGAGCTAGGAGCTTCACCGCAGAAATCCCTCGTTTTAGAGGATTCCTATAACGGGGTGCGCGCGGGATTTGCAGGAGGATTTTGCACTGTTATGGTCCCCGATCTCTCTGAGCCAACAGATGAGATGGAAAGATTGGCCACGGCAATAGTTTCGAGCCTAAACGACGTTACCGATATGCTGGCAAATGGGGCGTTGGGGTAAGCATGCCAAATGAAAGGGGCTGTCGAGTGCTTCTCGGCAGCCCCTTTTTTCGATTCGAGGCATTTAGTGCTTTGCGCGTAAATCAAAAAGGTATATAGTCGTCTATAAACAGGTACATAGACGTCTATATAAGTATCTGGAACGAAAACTCAACTCGAATTGCCGTAACCCGGTTGGAGGAATCATGGCAGTTGTAACTTCGACTGAGCTGATCCAGATTGCACGCAAGAATGGATGGCTCCTTCCCGCATATAACACGACGAACATGGAGATGACCTTAGGTATCCTGGATGGATTGCAGAGGGCCGGCATGCCGGGCATCCTCCAGATCGCCCCTACCAACGTTAAGCTTTCCGATTACGGCATGATCGCCTCTATCGTTAAACGCGCGGCGGAGGACTATATCGTTCCCACGTGTCTGCATCTTGACCACGGCAAGACGCTCGAGGATGTTCGACAGGCGGTTCAGGCCGGCTTTACCTCCGTTATGATCGACGGTGCCGCGTTGCCCTTTGAGGAGAACATTCGCTTCTCGCGCCAGGCAGTTGACTACTGCCATTGCTACGGCGTGCCCGTTGAGGCTGAGCTCGGTGCCATCAAGGGCAAAGAAGACGATCATGTTTCCGAGGCGGATCTTAAGACCGACCCCGATCAGGTTTGCGAGTTTGTGGAGCGCACGGGCTGCGACCTGTTGGCCGTGTCTATCGGCAACGTTCACGGCCTTGAGGATACGCCGCGCATCGATTTGCCGCTGCTTGAGAAGCTTGCCGAGGTGTCTCCGTGTCCCCTCGTTCTTCATGGTGGCTCGGGCATTCCCTATGAGACCATCCACGCTATGCAGCCACACAAGATGTCCAAGATCAACATCGCAAGCGACCTGCGCAAGGCCTACATCACGACGGTTGGCAGGGCGTACGAGGCAAACAACAACGAGCATAATCTCGCCAAGGTACTGATTGATACACGTAAGGCAGTTGCGGACGTTGCTTACAAGACGACGCGCGCCATCAACGGCATCGCTGAGTAGCGCGGAATTACGAACATGGATGAGGCGATAATGGGTGCGCTCTACCTTGGTGTCGATGTGGGCACGTCATCGGTGAAGCTCACGTGCATTGATGAAGGCGGAAAAGTTGTCGCGACTGCGAGCGAGGCTTACGAGTGCTCTGAGCCTCATCCCGGTTGGCGGGAAATCAATCCCGAGACATGGTGGATCGCCATTTGCTCTGCATGCTCCCTGCTTGGAGAGAAAGTTGACCTGTCTCTAATAAAAGGCGTTGGCGCTACCGGGCAGATGCACACGACGGTCTTGATCGATGCCGATGGGGTGCCAACGTGTCCCGCCATAATGTGGAACGACCAGCGCACGATTGACGCCGTCTTTACCGAGAAGCAGTGGGCGCTGTCTGCGGGCTATCCTAGGGTCGCCAGCTTTCTTTCGACTGGGGTTCCGGCGATTAACCTTGCATGGATAGCTAAGAATAATCCTGAGGGCCTTTCAAAGAGCGAAGTGTTTCTTTCGGTTTCAGATTGGATTGCTCTCAAGTTTGGCGGGCGTGCTGGTACGGACTATTGCGGGGCTTCGACAACAGGGCTCTACGATAACGAGAGGCAAGCTTGGATCGGTGAGGTCTGCGAGCATTTCGGAATCCCCGAGTCGTTGCTTCCCGTTGTCGAGCCTTCTGATGCCGTAATTGGGACCGTGGTTGAGAGAGCTTCAAGCGAGACGGGAATTCCCGCAGGTGCCATGATCGTGAGGGGAACGGGCGACAATCCCGCGGCAGCGATCTGCACGGGATGCCTTTTGGAGGGCGTCCCCACCATCTCACTTGGAACAAGCGGCGTGCTGATGTATTCATCTGAGGGAGTTGACCTTCCGGCTGTTGGCAAGCCCGTGTTGTTCAAGTGGGGAAATACCCTTAAGACCCAAATTCAGCTGAGTATCAGATCGTGCGGCGGTGCCAAGGAATGGTGGTACGGGCAGATTCTAAGCAGTGAGTCCTACGATTTGGAGGACAAGGCCGTCGAGGACCCCTTCTACGACATGAGGGATCTCATGTTCTACCCCCATCTATCGGGAGAAAAAGTCCTGCACGGTTGCCCGTCGGTACGCGGTGCCTTTCTGGGGCTTGATCTTGACACGACTCGTTCCGAGCTCGAAAGGGCTCTGATGGAGGGCACGGCGTATGCCTTAAGGGAGCTCAAGGAGTCCGTGGACCATTCGGAAGAGTGGCGCAGCATCAGGCTCGTTGGAGGAGGGGCCAAGAACGATTTTTGGGCGCAAGCGCTCTCCAACGTGTTGGGGGTCGATATGGTGCGGATGGAATCCTCCGGCGCCGGTCAGGGCGCGGCGCTGCTGGCCCTCTCGGCTTCTTGCGGCCAAGACTTGACGGCGGTTGCCGCAGGGGTCTGCAGAAAACTCGATTCCATTGAAAAAAACGACAGGGCCCATGAGCTCTACGACGCGCGTTTTAGCAGGTATATGCGTATATTTGAGGCACTCCAAATTATCTATGAGCTAAATAGCGCGTAGCCGTTTGTCTTGTAAAATCTACCGTTCACCGAAAGGAATGCGAGAAGGTAACTCGAAGAGCGGTCCCTTTGTAAGATATAGACAACCGTAGACAACCATGAGCGTATATGGCTGATTGAAAAGGAGGAGGGGGCGCTCAGGTAGAACGATAGAAGTAGCGAACATTAACTAAGGAGAATGAAAATGGGAGCAGTAAACGATTTCCTTATCTTCCTTGCGGAGGGCTTTACCGGCCTGTTTAATGCGGCTGGTGATCAGTTTGCCTCGTTTATTACGGGCATGATCCCAATGCTGATCTGTCTGATCCTTACGATCAAGGCAGTCATCCAGCTGATCGGCGAGGAGCGTGTCTATGGGTTCATGAAGAAGTGCACCAAGTATGCAGTTCTCCGCTATACCCTCATCCCGTTCCTTTGCACTTTCTTCCTCTGCAATCCGATGGCATACACCTTTGGTGTGTTTGTCGAGGAGGACTACAAGCCCGCATTCTACGATGCGGTCGTGTCCATGATGCACCCCATCGTTGGCCTTTTCCCGCACGCTAACTCTTCCGAGCTCTTTGTTTGGCTTGGTATCTCGGCCGGCTACGAGGCACTGGGAAAGAACTCCTCCGAGCTTGCTATCCGCTTCCTCATTGTTGGTCTAATCGTCTGCCTGATCAAGGGCATTGTCACCGAGAAGCTGTACCTCATCATGAAGAAGCGCAACGAAGCTAAGCTTGCCGCCTAGTAGTTCAGCGCAAAAGGAGAGTCTAAATCATGAGTGAATTCAAAAGCGTAAAGGCGTCCCACGGCGGCAACGGTTGGGGCGGTCCCCTCATCATTACCCCCACGGCCGAGAAGCCTTATGTTCTGAGCGTGACCCTGGGTGGCATCAGCCCGGTCGCCCTTCGCATTGCGGAGCTTACCGGCGCCGAGGCGCACGACCAGTTTAAGGACCCGATCGAGACCGATCAGGCATGCGCCGTTGTCATCGACTGCGCCGGCGTGGCTCGCTGCGGCACCTATCCCAAGATGGGCCTTAAGACGCTGAACATCAAGCCCGGTTCTCCGTCTGGTCCTCTGGCCCAGTTCATCACCGAGGATCTCTTTGCATCTGACGTCAATCCCGATTGCATCGTCCTTGCCGATGCGGCCGATGTTCCCGCTGAGCCGGTAAAGGCCGAGAAGGCACACGAGGAGACGACGAAGGAAAACGTCCACGCCAAGATCGCTGAGGGACGTGCCGAGCTCGCATCCAAGGAGTCTAACGGCTTCATGGACGTTGTCTCCAAGATCGGCACCGGTGTCGGCCGCGTTATCAGCATCATCTACCAGGCTGCGCGCGATACCGTGAACGATGTTATCCGCAACATCATCCCCTTTATGGCGTTTGTCTCGGTGCTGATCGGCATTATTAACTACACGGGTTTCGCGAACGTTCTCGCCGGCGTTCTCACTCCGCTTGCGGGCTCGCTGCCCGGTATGCTGGCAATTGGCATGTTCTGCTCAATCCCGTTCCTTTCGCCTTTGATCTGCCCGGGCGCAATCATCGCTTCTGTGCTTTCTGTCCTTGTTGGCAACCAAATCGCCAACGGCACGATTCCCGCCAACTTTGCCCTTCCCGGCTTCTTTGCCGTCAACTGCCAGGTTGGTTCCGACTTTGCTCCCGTTGGCATGACTCTCATGGAGGCAAAGCCCGAGACGATCGAAATCGGTTACCCTGCATTCCTGTTTGGCAAGCTGATTACCACCCCGATTCAGATTATTCTTGCCTACGTACTGTCCTTTGGCCTGTAAACTGAAGCTTTAAGAGGGAAAGGCCCACTATGCTCAACGCGCTCATTACAATAGCCTTCTTTATTCTCGTATGGCTTGCAGGAACATTCACCCAGTATCGCTACTGGAAGAGGGTGCGCATTCTTATCCATGAGCGCGCTCGCGATCATGAGGGATACTTGGGCACGGGTATGTGCAAGGTGAGTTTTAGCCGAAAGGCGTTTGTGATGATTCTGACTGATCATGATGGCGTGATTAACGGTTGCTATGAGCTCAAAGGGCTTTCCCTCAAACCAGAGTTTTCGGAGATGAGCGAGATGCTGGGGCTGAATATCGAGACCGCCCTAGACCATCTGGCCAACGAAAGCTATCACGATGCTTTTGCCCAGGCTATTCGTGTTATCGACAGGTCAATGACTGCGCCTGCGGCGTAACAAAGATAGGAGAAATCAAATGTACAAGGTTAAGGTCACTGAGATCGGCTCGTTTGTTGAGGAACTTCTCAACGAGAAGATGGTGGTCCTGTTTGGCCCGACCGCTCCTGCAGAGTTGCGCGACATCTGCGTCGTTCACGATGGAACTCCCACGGAGGATAACGTGCTTGCTGAGGGCGGCACCATTTCCATCGGCGATCAGGTCTACACGATTAAGGAGTTTGGTGAAGCTGCGAACGAGAACATGGGAGGGCTCGGTCATCTAACCATTGCGTTCGATGACGAGCGAGAGCTGCTTCCTGGAACGGTTCTCGTGACACCAAGCGTGCTTCCCAAGCTGGAAACCGGCATCGAGATTAGCTTCAACGGCTAAATCGCTCGGTATGGCAGGCCATGTATTAGTCGGAAAGGACGTGTTCTCATGAAACGTTCCGATTTAAAACTGCCACTTTTCACGGTCAGTCCTAAGACCTATTTGCTTGCGGACGATTCAATTGCAGCGGCTCATCTTACGGATGAAATCGCAAAAGATCGAGATCATTCGATTTTTTGGACTGCTCCCGTTCCCGAGCTCTGCGCAGTTGCGAAGGATTTGAAATTTGCAATTCCCACAGCGCAGCATGCCGATCTTATCGGTGACGGAAAAGGAATGGGACTGACACCTCTTGAGTCGCTTAAGAGCGCGGGAGTTCAAGCTGTCTTTCTAAATCACACGGCACACCCCCTGACCGTTGATAAGTTGGCGGCAACGATCGATCGCGCTCGTGAGCTTGAGATTCTAACCATTGTTGCAGCCGATAGCGTGACTGAGTCCAAAGCGGTTGCGGCGATGGATCCGGACGTGATTCTTTGCGAGCCGAGCAGCCTTGTGGGAACCGGCCATACAAGCGGCGATGATTACATCGCAGAGACCATCGCTGCCGTACGGTCCATCAATCCCGACATCGTTATCATGGAGGGAGCGGGAATCAGGTGTGGAGGCGATGTTCGTCGCTTGATTGGACTTGGCGCGCAAGGCACCGGCATTTCGAGTGCCCTGGCGATTACGGATGACAGGGCAGCGTTGCTTACGGAGCTGTTTGACGCGCTGGACTAAAACCGTCTACAAAAAGGCGAACCCACGGGTTCGCCTTTTTGCGTTTTGGAATTATATTTGGCGTAATGCCGCCGCTCTCAAGAGCTTTAATGGCGACGCTGAAAAACGGTGCCAAGCTGGAACCTGCTGGATTTAAGCCATACGCGCGCATATTCAATTGCAGAGTCATTGTCCAAGTAGACTGTTTGAAGCTGCTGAAGAAGCGGGGACTGCGTAGAGAGACCGAGCGCATCCGCGCGTTGGGTGTCCGCGAGCTTTGCCACAAAGGAGGTCTTTGAGTATTCGATCTGGTGGCCTGAGAGCCGCTCGATTATTGCAAAGAGACCTTCGTTAACAAAGTCGGCTGTTTCAATACCTGGGACAAGCGCCATATTGATGTTGTTTTCGATGAACATCACAGGTTCACCCTCAACGCTGCGCACTCGCTCGAGATGAAGGTAGTCAGAACCTTCGACAATACCGAGATGTCTGGAAATATCTTCGTCCGACTTACGAATTTCGCAATCGAGAATGTTTGTTTCGAAAGAAAGGCCTTGCTCGATTAGAGATTCGGAGAAAGAGATAAGACCCTCTGTAAGGGGGAAAGAGATGTCTTTTGACTTAACGTAAGTTCCCTTTCCCTGAATTTGCTCAAGCAGGCCCTCATCAACAAGCTTGGAAATGGCCTTTTTGATGCTGCCGCGGCTGACGCCGAGCGTACTCATGAGCTCGACTTCCGACGGGATTTTGGATGCTTGCTCCCAAGCTCCTGAGGCGATGTTCTCGCGCAGATAGTCGACCACCTGCATATAGATGGGGGTGGGACAATCCTTTTTAATATGTGAATTGTTGACGCGATTGGTCACAGTTTCTCCTGATTACTTTGAAGCAAAATTACCTTCATTTTACGTTGTTTTGCTTCGATTAACTTATCGAGATTGTGATTGCAAAGAATAAATCACGTATTTAATGTAGGGCTTCTGCTGCTTTGGCTGCCTGTCTGGCGTTTGCCTTCTACTCTTATCGACAATACGGGTATCTTGGAGAGATGGCCCCATGTCACTGAAATGCGCCGTAGGAGGCAAGAATTAGCCTCCCGTGCGCGTCGGTGACAAACGATGCGGGCGTGGCCCCGGTTGAACCTACTCTCCGGCGGCCTGGTTGCGGCCGGTGGCGTAGTCGATCTGCACATGCGGCTGCAGGTTGTAGCAGTATACGTGGAAGCACAGCGTCTTGCCGTGGTCCTCGACCGATTGCGCCTCAAGGCGCACGCCGCGGCAGACAAGTTCCTCTTCGTTATACATAGGCGTGACGCGGTAGAGCACGTGGTTGCCCGTTTCGCGGATGTAGTCGAGAATCTGCTCCTCAAACGGTAGCATGCCCGTCTCGTTGAGATAGCGCGTGCCGGTGAGGAGATCCTTGCGATTGGCGTTTTCGCCGCAGAGCGACCAGGCGATGAGGTGGCAACGGTTGTAGAGGCTTTGACCCGGAATAAAGTCGTAGCGTTGCTGGTGCCATCCGGCGGGGTGAATACGCGAGATATCCCCGCGCTTGCCTTGACCGAGCGACTCGGGACCCACGCAGGCGAGCGCTTTGCGGGTGCGGCCTAAGCTGTCGAGCTTGGAGAACTTCTTAAAGCAGCCCTCTTCGGTAGCGCGCTCGTATTCATCGAGCGTGAACGACGGCGTGCCGAGCGGGTGCGTGCTGTCGGCGCGAAGGGCAACGTAGGGGTTGCCGGCGTAGTCGGGAATGCTGCTGAGGTATACGCCGCGGGCGTGGTTAAGATCGGGGTTTTCGACCTCGTCGATGGGGGTGGCGGCGCCATCTTCGGAGGCACCGTCGCCGGTGCCGGTCGCGGCGGAATCGGAGCCAACGCCAGAGTCCTGGCTGTTTTGGGAGTCCGAGGAGCTCGCCGTTCCCGATTCGAGGCGGGCGACCAGGTCCGCCTCGTCGTCGGTGCGGCTGGGGCTCTCGTTTTGCTTTTCGGCAAGAGTTGCCGCCTGCTCATCACTTTGCGGGGACAGCAGCTTGGGTGCCCCGTCGAGCGATCCCGTAAACAGCGCAAACCCCAGCACCACGGCGGTGCCGATGGAAAGTACCTGCTTGTAGGAGGATTTGCGCGGCATTGAGGCTCCTGGATGGACGGTTCGGAATCTACCAGTCTAGCAGGAGCCGGCTGAGGCCGCTCCGCCGAACAAATACTCAAGATTTGGGACAAATGCCGCCGGTTCATTTGCCTCATATGGAGCTGCGGCGGTTGTGAATGTGGGGCTTCGGCGTTTCCCCAGATAAAAACTGCCAAAATAAACCTGTCCCTTTTTGGAAGGTGGCAATTTATGTGTTCAGGTTGAGCCTGCGCAGCGCTGAGCAGTTGCGCCGTTTGTAAAACGGCACAACTTAAAGATTCATGTTGCCGTGGATGTAGGGGGTAACCTCGGGGGAGATGTGGCCGCAGCCCAGCTCGCGCAGCGCGGACTCGATAGCGGCGGGCAGCGGGGTCTTGCCCTTGTCGTCGACGGCGGTACCGCCGAGGGCGGCAATCTTTACGACATCTGCGGGAGCGGCTTCGATATGCATGCAGCCGCCGACCAGGCGTGCGCGGACCTGAGCCAGGTCAAGATTGTGCAGGTAATCCTCGCAGGCGCGGATTAGATTGACCTTCTCGCGCGTCAGCTCTTCGCCCGTAGGGACGCGTGTGGCAAGACAGGCTCCCGCCGGCAGGTTCCAAACGGGATAGCCCCATGTGCGCAGCAGCTCGCGCTCTTCGTCCTTGGTAAAGCCGACCTCCATAAGGGGTGAGCGTACGCCGAGCTCTTCTGCCGCACGCATGCCGGGGCGGTAGTCATCGCGATCGCTTGCATTGCTGCCATCGATGACGGTGGGAAAGCCGAGCGACTTGGCGTGGTTGACGATGGCGGTAAAGCCGGCGTGCTTGCAGTGGTAGCAGCGATTGGCATCGTTGCAGGCTACTTGGGGGAGCTGCAGCTGATCGACCGAAAGATTGAGCACGGGGAGCTTAAAATGCGCCCCTTCATTGGCTTGTCCATCAACGGACCGCTCAAACGAAGCCTGTTCGGGCGTGCCGATGAGCGGCGTGGTGAGATGGACGAGGAGGGTATTGGTAGGCATGATGCGGGCGCATACGGCGGCCAAAAAGCTGCTGTCAACGCCGCCGGAAAACCCGATAGCCACGCGCCCGTATGCCAAAAGCAGCTGCTCGAGCGCCGATAGCTTGTCTTGAAGCTCCTCTGCGGGTGCCGCGGTGTCTAAAATCATGAAACGTTCCTTATCGTTGAGTACTCGATCGAAAACTATAATCCTAATGCGTTACTTGCCATAAGACTTCTATCTGTGTAACGAAAGTGCAATATGGTATATACGTTATATACAAGTTGCCAAATGCGGTAGAGTTGCAGCAACGCGACAGCGAGAGTCGATGGGGGACCGATATGATCAAGGCTGTTATTTTTGACATGGATGGAACGCTGGTTGATACCGAGCGCCTGGGGATTAGGGCCTGGAAGGCAGGCGCCGCTGAACTGGGGCTCGCGATTGATGATGCGCTGATCCATCAGTTTATCGGTCGCACGCTACCCGATGTCATGGACATCCTCGATAAGCATTACGGAAGCCACGAAACCACCGAGGCGGTCTATGTCCGCCACAAGGAGATTCGCGACGAGATGGTCAAGACCGAGCTGGAGCTTAAGGCCGGCGCCGCCGAGTGCCTAGACGAGCTGCTGGCTGCGGGCTATCACGTGGGTCTAGCGACGTCGTCGCGCCTCGTTACGGCCGAGCGCAACCTTAAGATGGTCGGTCTTTTTGACAAGTTTGAAACGGCAACGTGTGGCGAGGACGTCGTGCACGGCAAGCCCGACCCCGAGATGTATCTGCTCGCCTGCGAGCGCGCGGGCTTTGCTCCCGAGGAATGTGCCGTGGTCGAGGATTCGCGCAACGGTTGCGTCTCGGGCATTACGGCCGGCTGCCATGTCTTCGCCGTCCCCGATATTGTGCCGTTGCCGCAGGACGTGGTGGATGGCTGCGAGGCCGTGCTCGATACGTTGTTCGACCTGGCGGCGGCAGTTAGGGCCGTGCGCTAGACAATTGCGGTGTTGAAACGAGCGATTGCTCACGTTTGCGCTCAAGCAAAAGGGGCCCGGCAATGGTCGGGCCCCTTTTGCTTGAGCGGCGACTTAGCATACTTGCGGGCGTGCTATAGATACGCGCCTAGGTTGATGGCCGTGGCGTCGGTCTGGCTGCTTGCCTGGGTGCTGGCGCGTTCCAGAAGGAACGGCCGCACGAGTTCTTGGCGGTTGATGTCCTCGATGGCCGTGACCGCGGTGACGGTGCGCGCTGCAGAGCCGATGTGGACGTGCTTGATCTTTGCCGGGGCCTTGTTCTCGATTTGCTCCATCAGCAGTTGGACACCCTTGCGGCCAATCTCGTAGCCCGGGGGCGCTACCGTAGTGAGTGGGACCGATCCGCTCCAAGCGAGCGGGTTGCCGTCGCAACCTGCTACGCGTACTTGCCCGGGTACAGAGATGCCCTTGTCGACCAGCGCCGAGATAACGCCCGAGGCCAACACGTCGGTCAGGCCGACGACAAAATCGGGGCGTTCGTTCGCGGGGCGCTCGGCGATCTGGGTGCCGATGCCGTAGCCGTCGGCGGCGGTATTCCATTCGCCGGCGTCGATGACTTCGATCTTGATATCGGGGTGTAGGGCGAGCGCCTTATGAATGCCAAGGACGCGCAGGGTGAGTTGCATAAATGCTGCTCTACCCACAACGGTGATATGGCGTGCACCGCGGGCGATGGCGAGTTCGGCAATGATGCGCCCCTGGGCCTCGTTATCGGCCGCTACGTAGTAGCCGGGCTCGGAGCAATGGATGTCCAGGTGGATGATCGGCACGGGCATCTTGGCCATGGCGGGGTGCCAATCGGGGGATGCCATGGGCTGAACCATGACGCCGGACATTTGGGTGCCCATAAAGTAACGCAGGTAATGGTCCTCGAGAATATCGTCGTTATCGGCGTTGGCGATGAGCAGGTCGTAGCCGTGCTTACGGGCCTCGTTGTGGGCGCCGCTGGCGATTTGGAGCGAAAAGCCGTGATCGAGACGGGGGAGCACCAGGCCAAAAGACTTGGTGGCGCCGCCCGCGAGCTGACGAGCGCTTTGGTTGGGCAGGTAGCCAA